>JBKOZY010000058.1:0-16890 GCA_046726135.1 Pseudomonadota bacterium
GGTGGTGTTCCTGCATGAGGTCGGGCCGGGTGCTGCCGATCGCTCCTACGGCATCCAGGTGGGGAAGCTGGCAGGGCTGCCGCGCTCGGTGATCGCCCGGGCCGCGGAGATCCTGGCGGTGCTCGAGAAGAGCGAAAGGGGTCGGGCGGCGACGGTGCTGGTGGACGACCTGCCGCTGTTTTCCGCAGTTGCATCCGAGCCGCAGCGCCCGGCAGAGGCGTCGGGACCCTCGCCACTCGAGGCGCGGCTTGCGGCCATCAGGGCCGACGAGCTCACGCCGCGGCAGGCGCTGGAGCTGATCTATGAGCTCAAGGCGCTGCTTGGCAAGGACCTGGGCTGAACCCTCCGCAAAGGCAGCAGCATCCGCTATAAGACCGCATGCATCAGCAGCAGGCGATAGGCCGAGCCGACGAGGCGGCGCTCGTGCAGCGCTACGAGGTCCAGATGGCGGCCGCCGGGAGCGATCCGGCGGCGCAACGGCGGACGCTGGTCCCGTTGATTCGTGAATTTGCTGCAACGATGCGGCGCGAGGCGGAGGCAAAGCTGGTGGCCGATGGCCAGGGAACGGGCTGCGCGCGGGCCTTGAGCGATGCCCAGGATCTGCTGATCCGTGTTCTCTTCACGCTCGGCGGAAGGGTCTACAAGGCGCATAATCCGTCAGCTGCCGAGCGCATCGCGGTGGTTGCGGTCGGTGGTTATGGGCGGGGAACCTTGGCCCCGGGCTCTGACATCGATCTCCTGTTCCTTCTGCCCTACAAGCAGACCGCCTGGGGGGAAAGCGTCGCCGAGTTCATTCTCTATCTTCTGTGGGATTCCGGCTTCAAGGTGGGTCATGCGGTGCGCAGCATCGACGAAGCGCTACGTCTGGCGCGGACCGACAGCACGATCCAGACGGCGGTGCTCGAAGCGCGCTATCTGTGCGGCGATCGCGGACTCTATGAGGAGCTCGACAAGCGTTATCGCAGCGAGATCAAGCCGGCGGTGATCAAGGCGTTCATCGCCACGAAGCTGATGGAGCAGGATGCCCGGCATGCGCGCGCCGGCCAGTCGCGCTATCTGGTCGAGCCCGACGTCAAGGATGGCAAGGGCGGCTTGCGCGATCTTCACACGCTGTTCTGGATCGGCAAGTTCATCTATGCGGTGAAGGATGCGCAGGGGCTCGTCGAGAAGGGCGTGTTCAATCGCTCCGAGCTCAAGCGCTTCGAAAAATGCGAGGACTTCCTGTGGGCGGTGCGCTGCCACATGCATTTCCTGCGAAGCCGTGCCAGCGACAAGCTGACCTTCGACATCCAGAGCGAGATCGCCCGGCGGTTCGGCTATACGGCCCATGGCGGCTTGCGGCCGGTCGAGCGCTTCATGAAGCACTACTTCCTCATCGCCAAGGATGTCGGCGATCTGACGCGGATCTTCTGCTCGGCGCTCGAGGCGAGACAGATGAAGCGCACGCCGGGCCTGTCGCGATTCTTCCGGCCATTTGCACCAAGCACTCGCTCGATCGGCAAGGACCCGGATTTTCGCCTCGATGCCGGACGCCTGACGGTTGCCGACAACAGCGTATTCGCTCGCGATCCGGTCAATCTGATCCGGCTGTTCCATGTCGCTGACGAACACAATTTGATGATGCATCCCGATGCCCTCACCTTGGCGCGGCGGTCGCTCAGGCTGGTGAACGAGTCATTGCGGCAGAACCCGCAAGCCAACCAGTTGTTTCTCGCGCTCCTCACGCGGTCGCGCGATCCCGAGGCGATCCTTCGACGGATGAACGAGGCCGGAGTGCTCGGCCGATTCATTCCGCCGTTCGGACGGATCGTGGCGATGATGCAGTTCAACATGTACCACCACTACACCGTCGATGAGCATCTCCTGCGCGCCATCGGCAATGTGGCCGAGCTCGAGGCCGGCGCGCTGCGCGACGAGCATCCGCTGTCGAGCGAGCTGTTCCATACGCTGTCGCCGTCGGGTCGCAGCGCGCTCTATGTCGCGACATTCCTTCACGATGTCGCCAAAGGCCGGCAGGAGAACCACTCGATCGCCGGCGAGCAGATCGCGGCCGAGCTGTGCCCGCGCCTCGGGCTCTCACCATCGGAGACCGAGATGGTGGCATGGCTCGTGCGTCATCATCTGGTGATGAGCGAGACAGCGCAGATGCGGGACCTCAATGACTTCAAGACAGTCCTCGATTTCGCCGCCTTGGTGCAGAGCCCGGAGCGCCTGAAGCTGCTGCTGATCCTGACCGTCGCCGACATCAGGGCGGTGGGACCGGGCGTGTGGAACGGCTGGAAGGGTCAGCTGTTGCGGACGCTTTACTTCGCGGCCGCGCCGGTGCTCGACGGGGGTCATGTGGCGATGAGCCGACGCGATCTCGTGGCAAGCGCGCAAGCCGAGTTCGCCGCCGCCAGCAAGGCCGGCAATGCGGAGTGGCTGAAGCGCTACATGTTGCGCCATTACGACAATTACTGGGTGGCGGTCCCGAGCGAGCGGCAAGTCGAGCATGCGCGGCTGATCGAGGAGACCGAAGCGAAGGACGAGAAGATCGGAACCGAAATCCGCACCGATGCCTTCACCGCGATCACCGAGATCACCGTCTTCGCGCCGGATCATCCGCGGCTCCTGGCGATGCTGACCGGCGCCTGCGCTGCGGCCGGCGCCAATATCGCCTCGGCGCAGATCTATACGACGGTTGACGGCATGGCGCTCGACACGCTGCTGATCAATCGCGAGTTCCCCGAGGATGCCGACGAGCAGCGGCGGGCAGGGCGGGTGTGCGAGCTGATCCGCAAGGCGCTGAAGGGCGAGCTTCATCTCAAGACCGTGGTGGCGCAGCGCCGCACCACGCCGCGCCTCAGCGCCTTTCGCGTCGAGCCGCGGGTCGCGGTGGACAATCAGTCGTCGAACCGCTTCACCGTCATCGAAGTGAACGGGCTCGACCGGATCGGCCTGCTCTACGACGTCACCGAAGCGCTGTTCCGCCTCAATCTCAACATCGCCTCGGCGCAGATCACCACCTTCGGCGAAAAGGCTGTCGATGTGTTCTATGTCACCGACCTGACCGGCACCAAGATCGACAATCCGACGCGCCAGTCGCAAATCGAGTCCGAGCTGTTAGCGGTGCTGGGGCAATAACCCCAGCAGATCACTTGCGCGGCCGCCTGCAAGCCGCTACTCGCTGGGGCAGCATTTGCGGGGTCAGCCATGTCGCTCCTCAGATCGGCCGCCACTGTGGGCGGGCTCACCATGGTCAGCCGGGTGCTGGGCTTCGTCCGCGACCAGTTGATCGCCTATATGATCGGCACCGGGCCGGTGGCCGAGGCCTTTGCGGTCGCTCAGCGGTTTCCCAATCTGTTCCGGGCGCTGTTCGCCGAAGGCGCGTTCAACGCCGCCTTCGTGCCGCAATTTGCCGGGGTGGTGGAAGAGCAGGGCCAGGCGGCGGCGCATCGCTTCGCCATCGAAGTCTATTCGGTGCTGCTCGGCTGGCTGGTGCTCTTCACCATCATCGCCATGCTGGCGATGCCGCTGATCATGGTGGTGATCGCGCCGGGCTTCGTCGGGGACAAGGAGACCTTCGATCTCGCCGTCTCGCTGACACGCATCGCCTTTCCCTATCTTTTGTTCATGTCGCTCACTGCGCTCCAGTCGGGCGTGCTCAACAGCCTCAACCGGTTCACCGCGGCGGCGGCGGCGCCGATCCTGCTCAATCTGGCGCTGATCGGGTCGAATCTGGTGGCGCTGGCGCTTGGCACCGGCAACTCGCCGGCGACCGGCCATATTCTTGCGTGGGGAATCTTTGTCGCAGGGCTGCTGCAGTTTCTGCTGCTGGCGGTGGCGTGCCGGCGCGCCGGCATGCCGCTGGTGCCGCGCTGGCCGAGAATGACGCCGGGGGTCAAGCGGGTGATCCTGCTGTCGGGGCCTGGCATCGTGTCGGGGGGCATCATGCAGGTGAACCTGCTCATCGCCACGATGATCGCCACCACATTCGACCGTGCCGTGCCCTATCTCTATTATGCCGACCGGCTGTATCAGCTGCCGCTCGGGGTGATCGGCGTCGCCATCGGCGTGGTGCTGCTGCCGGACCTGTCACGCAAGCTCCGGGCCGGGAACACCCAAGGGGCGCTGACCAGCCAGAACCGTGCCTTGGAGCTGTCGCTGTTCCTGACCTTGCCGGCGACGGTGGCGCTGATGATCATTCCGCTGCCGCTGATCAATGCGCTGTTCGAGCATGGCGCCTTCACCCATTCCGACACGCTGGCGGTGGCGCCGACGGTTGCGGCATTTGCGGCGGGGTTGCCGGCCTTCTCGATGACCAAGGTGATCCAGCCCGGCTTTTTCGCCCGCGAGGACACGCAGACGCCGATGCGGATCGCCATGCTGTCGGTGCTGGTCAACATCATCGGCAGCCTGGTCCTGTCGCGCTTCTACGCGCATGTCGGGATCGCCATGGCGACGGCAATCGCCGCCTGGGTGAACACCGCCTGCCTCGGCCTCATCCTGTTGAGGCGCGGATTCTTCATTGCCGATGCAAGGCTCAAGGACCGGCTGCCGCGGATGATCGTTGCAAGCTTCGGCATGGGAGCGGTGCTGTTCCTCATCGACCGGGCGCTGGCGCCGGCCTTCGTGCCCGGCGCGAGCGGCGCGCTAAGACTGGCCGCGCTCACCGTGCTGGTGATAGCCGGCGGACTCGCCTATTTCGCGCTCGGCCATCTCTTCAAGGCGATGACGGTCGGCGAGCTCAAGGCGATGCTCAAGCGGTGATGGAAGTCATTCGATCCTGATCGCGGTGCTGAAGGAAACGTCATGGCGTTCCTCCAAGGTTGCACCTCACCTATCACGGCGGGACGCATTCCCCTGTGCCGTTCGGCACAGCGGCGCTTGAGATCGCAGCGCTTTCCCGGCATAAGCGTCGGCCATGAAACCGACCTCACGCGTTTTCTCCGGCATGCAGCCGACCGGGAATCTGCATCTCGGCAATTATCTCGGCGCGATGCTCAACTGGATCCGGCTGCAGGACACGCATGAATGCATCTATTGCGTGGTCGACATGCATGCGATCACGGTGTGGCAGGATCCCGACGAGCTCAATCGGGCGATCCGCGACGTCACCGCCGCCTATCTCGCCTGCGGCGTCGACCCGAAGCGCAGCATCATCTTCAATCAGAGCCAGGTCGGCGAGCATGCCGAGCTGGCGTGGATCTTCAATTGCGTCGCCCGGCTCGGCTGGCTCGACCGGATGACGCAGTTCAAGGAGAAGGCCGGCAAGGACAAGGAGCGGGCTTCGGTCGGGCTCTATGTCTATCCCAATCTGATGGCCGCCGACATTCTGCTCTACCATGCGACGCATGTGCCGGTCGGGGAGGACCAGAAGCAACATCTCGAGCTCGCACGCGACATCGCCCAGAAGTTCAATGTCGATTATGCGTCGTCGATCGCCCGCCTCGGCTTCGGGGAGGCGTTCTTCACCCTGCCCGAACCGTTGATCCAGGGGCCGGCGACCCGTGTCATGTCGCTCAAGGACGGCACCAAGAAGATGTCGAAATCCGATCCGGCCGAGCTGTCGCGAATCAATCTGACCGACGATGCCGAGACCATCGCCCGCAAGGTCCGCAAGGCCAGGACCGATCCCGAGCCGCTGCCGAGCGAGGTGGTCGGGCTGAAGAACCGGGCGGAGGCGGAGAACCTGGTCGGCATCTATGCGGCGCTTGCCGGGGTCGACCGGCAGGCGGTGCTGGCGGAATTCGGCGGCGGGCCGTTCTCGACCTTCAAGCAGGCGCTGGCCGATCTGGCGGTGGAGCGGTTGTCGCCGATCGCCGGGGAAATGCGGCGGCTGACCGGCGATCCGGCGCAGATCGACGGTATTCTGGCGGATGGCGCGGCGCGGGCCAGGGAGATCGCCCGGCCAAACTTACGTTACGTAAAGCGCATCGTCGGGTTCGTCGGGGCTTGAGACTGGCCTCTACAGTCTTAAATTGAAGGGTAACCGTCCGAGGAACCGCCATGTTCATCCAGACCGAAGCCACCCCCAATCCTGCTACTTTGAAGTTCATTCCCGGCAAGAGCGTCGCGCCGGGCGTGCCACGCGAATATCGCGGCCCGAGCGAGGCGGCGGAATCGCCGCTGGCGCAGCGCCTGTTCGAGGTCGAGGGGGTGACCGGCGTCTTTCTCGGCGCCGATTTCATCACCGTCACCAAGGGGCAGGGGGACTGGCAGCACCTCAAGCCGGCGGTGCTCGGGGTCATCATGGAGCACTATCTGTCGGGAGCGCCGGTGACCCTGGATCAGCCAGCGCAAGCCTCGGGCGGCCCAGAGGATTTTGCCGAGGCCGATGAGGAGATCGTGCAGACGATCAAGGAGCTGCTGGACAGCCGGGTGCGGCCGGCGGTGGCCCAGGATGGCGGCGACATCACCTTCCAGGGCTATCGCGACGGCGTGGTGTTCCTCAACATGCGGGGCTCGTGCTCGGGCTGCCCGTCCTCCACCGCGACGCTCAAGCACGGGATCGAGAACCTGCTCCGGCATTTCATTCCGGAGGTGACCGAGGTGCGCCCCGTCTAGATTATGATCATTCTCGGCCTCGACACGTCGCTCCAGGCGTGTTCTGCCGCCCTTTATGACAGTGCCGGCGACCGGCTGCTCGGGCGCGTTTTCGAAGTGATGGAAACCGGCCAGGCCGAGCGCCTGCCCGTGATGGTGAAGGAACTGCTCGGCAGGGCGACGCTCAATATCCACGATCTCGACCGGTTTGCCGCCACTAGCGGGCCCGGAACCTTCACCGGCATCCGCATCGGCCTTGCCTTTGTGCGGGGCCTCTCCTTGGCCAGCGGGCGGCCGGCACTGGGTATCTCGACGCTCGAGGCCATCGCCCGGGGCGCCAGCGACAATCCGGCCGACCGGCCGGTCGCTGTGGCGGTCGATGCCCGGCGTGGCGAGGTCTATTTCCAGCTTTTCGGGCGGCACTCTGACGCGCCGCAGCTGCTGCCGGTGGCGGCAGCGGTCACTCAGTGCCGGGGCCAGGGTGTCCTGCTTGCCGGAACCGGAGCGGGGCTGCTCCTGCCGCATCTGCCCGATGCCGTCCGGTCGAACGGCGCCGACCTTCCCGATCCTGTCACCGTGGCACGGCTGGCCGCCCAGCGCGATCCTGCCCAGGCACACCCCGATCCGCTCTATCTCCGGGCTCCCGACGCCCGCCTGCCGCCGCCTGAGATCATGGTGGTCGGCGAGGGGGCGGCATCGGTGCTGGCAGCTCTCCATGCCGAATGCTTCAGCCAGCGGTGGCGCGATGACGAGTTCGCCGCCTTGTTGGCGACGCCGGGCAGCGTCGCGCTGATCGCCCGGGCCGGCGGCGAGCCGGCAGGCTTCATGCTCGCCCGCCAGGGGGGCGGCGAGGTCGAGATCCTGACCATCGGCACCCGACCGGCTTTCCGTCGCAACGGCATCGCCCGGGCGCTGGTGGCGGCGCTCAGTGAACGGGCGGGGGCAGCGGGCGGCGCCGCGATCTTCATCGAGGTGGCGGTGGGAAATGCCGCGGCGCGCCGGTTCTATGCCGCCTGCGACTTTCGCGAGGCGGGCCTGCGAAAGGGCTATTACGCGAGCGGCGAGGACGCGCTCATTCTGCGGCGCGATCTCCAGGCGATTCCTGGTGCATCGCCAAGCCGCCAGTGACGCCCCAGGTGTCGGCGACCCGGTAACCCTCCGGCCAGGGATCGGCGGGGTCGAGCAGATAATTCATGAAGCCGGTGATGAAGGCGCGGCCCTCGATCGCCGGCTCGACGGCCGGGACAGTGCCGACACGGGTCTCGCCGAGGATGCGGCCGCGAAATTGCGAGCCGATGATCGACTCATGGATCATCTCGTCGCCGACCTTCATCAGGCCGCGGGCATGGAGCACCGCCATGCGGGCGCTGGTGCCGGTTCCGGTTGGGCTGCGGTCGGAGCGGCCGGGCGCGACGATGCAGGTGTTGCGGGTCGCCTTGCCGACGCCTTCAAACGGGCGGTTGAGCTGGACGATGGAGACGCCGGCGATCGCCGGGTTCTCGGGATGGATGACGGTCAGCTGGTGGCGCGCTGCCAGGCGGATCTTCTCGCCGACGATCGCGAGGTCGCGGGCCTCGTCGGGCGTCACCGCGAAGCCGAGCCGGGTGGCATCGACAATGGCGTAGAACATGCCGCCATAGGCGGTGTCGAGCGTGACGGTGCCGAGCCCCTCGACCTCGATCATGGCGTCCAGCCGATCGACGAAAGCCGGCACATTGGCGATCTCGACCGAGCAGCAGCGGCCGTCGCGGCACCGTGCGCGGGCGGTGATCGGTCCGGCCGGCGTGTCGAGCCGTACCACCGTCTCCGGCTCGCGCATCGGAATCATGCCGGTCTCGAGCAGGACCGTGACGGTGCAGATCGAGTTCGAGCCGGACATCGGCGGATATTCGGTCGGCTCCATGATGATGACGCCGGCATCGCAGTCGTCGCGGGTCGGCGGCACCAGCAGATTGACATGACGGGCGACACTGCCGCGCGGCTCGCTGATCAGGAAGCGGCGAATATGATCGTGGTCGCGCTCCATGTTGCGCATTTTCTCGAACATGGTGCGGCCCGGCGGCGGCAGCACGCCACCGATGATGACGTCGCCGACCTCGCCTTCGGCATGACATCCAACGAGCGATATCAGGCGGTGGCTTCGCATCTGTCGAGGACCTTTGCCGTTTCGGTGATGGCGATGGCCGCGGCGCGGACGATGCGCTCGAGCTCCATCGAGGCAAGCTCGGCGGTCTGCGCCGCGGCGCTATCCCCCTTTGCCTCGTTGCTAAGGCGCTGCGCCACCTCTTCGGGGGTGTGCGGCACATGGAGAAAGCCGCATAGGGGGGAGCCGGGGTGCTCGCGGGCAAGCACCAGGAAGCGGTAGAGACAGGCATTGCATAGATAGCTGCCGGCGCTGAGCGAGATCTTCGCCGGGATGCCGGCGGCATTGCATGCAGTCTCGATCGCCCGGACGGGAAGGGTCGAGAACAGTGCGGCCGCACCATCGTCGGCGATCGGGCGGTCGCGATGGGTCAGGCCATCATTGTCGGGAAGCGAAAAATCCGCGAGGTTAACAGCCACCCGCTCGATGCGGATCACCGCCTCGCCGGGCGACAGGCCGAGGCTCACCACTGCTGCCGGTGCGATCTCGTCCAGCATTGCGGCGATTGCCGGCCCGATCCTGGCCAGCGCGACCGGCAGGCCGCGCCCGATTACCGTCCGGCCGGCGATCGCGGTGCCGGCGAGGCGCTCCATCGCCCGAAAAGACGGGTTCGAGGTCAGGCCGCCATAGGGTTCGAAACCGGTGACGAGAATAGGCCGAGGGTCGGTCATGCCTTAGACTTTAGCGCCCTTCGCAACTCTGAGCCCGCGGCAGCGACGCCAGCTGTCAGATAGGCGAGATCACCGCCATAGGTGAAGAAACGATAGCCGAGACCGGCGAGGCCGCGGACGCCGTCGAGCGATACGACGTCGCTGCCGGCGAGCTTGCCATTGCGGGCGGCAGCGTCGGCCACCCTGGCATAGGCATCGTCCATCCGCGGGTCGCGGGCGCCGACCTCTAGGCCGAGGCTGAGGGCGAGGTCGGCCGGGCCGAGATAGAGGAGTTCAAGGCCCTCGTCAGCGGCGATCGCGTGGGGTTTGGCCAGCCCCTCGACATGCTCGATCTGGACGGAAACGAGGATGTCGCGATTGGCCTGAGGGGGATAGCCGACGGTGGAACGGTAATAGTTGGTGGCCCGCCATGGCCCAAAGCCGCGCCGGCCGAGCGGGGGATATTTGGCGGCGGCGACAGCTGCCCGCGCTGCCTCGGCGGTGTTGACCATCGGCACCATGACCGCCTCAACGCCCTGGTCGAGTGCCGCCGAGACGAGATCGTCGCGGTTGCGCCGGGCGCGGTAGACGGCGGACATGCCGGCCGCTCTGGCGGCGGGAAGCAGCTCATGCAGCAAATCGGGATGGATCGGGCCATGCTCGCCATCGATCTGGATGAAATCGAAATCGGGACCGGCCAGGGCTTCGATGGCAATCGGATGGGGAATGTTGAGCCAGGTGCCGATCACTGTCTCGCCGGCCATCATGCGGGCTTTCAAACTGGCCTTTTCGGTCATGCGATCCTCCTTGTCGGCCTCTCGCTAGCACGAAATGGCCCGCTCACCCAGCATGGTGTCGCCGGCTGGGTAGACCTGACAGCACCATGCTCTAAAGTTCGACGGCCAAGGAGCGGGAGCGGATGACCATCGCTTGCGACTATCTCATTCTCGGCGCGGGATCGGCCGGCGCGGTGCTGGCCAACCGGTTGAGCGCCGATGGCACCGTCGATGTCTTGCTGATCGAGGCCGGTGGCGGCAGCAACAGCCTGCTGGTGGCAATGCCGGCGGCCAATGCCTTCGTGTTCGGCCGGCCACAGCACGACTGGATGTATCGCACCGAACCGCAGGCAGCGCTCAAGGGGCGGCGCATCTATTGGCCACGCGGCAGGGGTCTCGGCGGTTCCTCGACCATCAACGGCATGATCTATATTCGCGGCAATGCCCGCGACTATGACGGCTGGGCCGAAGCTGGTCTTGCCGGCTGGTCCTTCGCCGATGTGCTGCCCTATTTCAAGAAGTCGGAGGGGAGCTGGCGCGGTGCGGGGCCGTTTCATTCGGCGGACGGACCGCTCAAGACGAGCCGGGCCGGCAATCATGGGCCGCTCGACGACGCCTTTCTCGCGGCGGCGGGCGAGCGCGGATTCGCCCTCAACGATGATTTCAACGGCGCGACCCAGACGGGATTCGGCACTTACGACGTCAATGTGCATGGCGGCCGGCGCATCGATGCGGCCTATGCGTTTCTCCGGCCGGCGGCGGGACGGCGCAATCTCAGGGTCATGACCCACAGTACGGCGCTCGGCCTTATCGTCGAGAAGGGCCGGGCGACGGGCGCCGTCATCCGCGACAAGGGAGGGGCAAGGACGATCACAGCGTCGCGCGAGGTGATCCTGGCGATGGGCGCAATCGCGACGCCGCAGCTCCTGATGCTGTCGGGCGTCGGTCCGGCCGCGCATCTGCACAGCCTCGGCATTGCGGTGAAGCACGACCTTCCAGGCGTCGGCAAAGGCCTCAAGGACCACATCCAGGTCGCCATCCGCTATGGCTGCCGGCGCGCCGACCTGACCTTCGACCGCTATCAGCGGCCGGACCGGGCAGCCTTGATCGGGTTGCGCTATCTTCTCACCCGCAGCGGTCCGGGGGCCGCGCCGTTCTGGAGCACCGGCGGCTTCGTGACCTTGCGCGGTGCAGAGGATTTTCCACAGCTGCAATTGTTCTTCACGCCCATGTGCATCATCGAGGATCCGGCGCAGCGGAAGTTGGCGACGGCCGGGTTCCAGCTCGATATCAGCCTGATGCGGCCGTTAAGCCAAGGGTCGATCACCCTGCGGTCGAGCGATCCGGCTGATCATCTGGTGATCGAGCCGAATTATCTCACCGAAGATCAGGACCGCCGCGACCTTCTCGAAGGCGTGAGAGTGGCCCGCCATATCGCATCGGCACGGGCGCTCGATCCGTTCCGCAGCGCCGAGATCCCGTCGAAAGGGAGCGAGGGCGACGGGCTTGAAGGCATCGCCGAGGCAGCGTTGTCGGGCTATCACCCGGTCGGCACGTGCCGCATGGGTGCCGATGACGATCCGCTGGCCGTGACCGATCGGCATCTGAGAGTCCGTGGCATCGACAATCTGCGGATCGTCGATGCCTCGATCATGCCTGACATCCCGAGTGGCAACACCAATGCGCCGGCGATCATGATCGGCGAGCGCGGCGCCGATCTGATCATCATCCGGGACTAGTAGCCGATGCCCACTCCAACATAGGGATAGCCGCCGCCAAACGGCACAGCGACTGGCGGCACATAAGGCACCACCGGAACGACGGGAACGACCGGAACGGCGACCACCGGCGGCGCATAGGAGTAGGCGTAGTTGTAATAGGGGTAGGGCCGGCGATAACCATAGCCGGCATAGCCATAGCCCCAGGGTCGATAACCCCAGCGCCGATAGGCCGGCCGGCAGCAGCCGCCATTCCAGCCATAGCCACCATTCCAGCCATAGCCGCCATCCCAGCCGCCAATGTTGATCGGGGCTTCAGCCGAAGAGGTGGTCAGCGCAAGCGCCGTGCCGACGGGAACCGTGGCGGCCTCGCTCGGAACAGTCATGAACAGGCCCAAGCCAAATATTGCAACTGTCAGAGTGGTGATCTTGAGCGACTTCGCCATGATTTTACTCCTTCATGACGCGAACAAGTTTGGACCTGTTACTTTAAAGGCGTTCAAAGGCTAAATCTAGGATTTAACTGGAGTTGTATCAAAATCGGACGATATTCACGAGCGGGGCGCCGGTCCTCCAACGGTCGAGATTGTCGGCGAACAGATGCGCGAAGCGCTGGGTCCAGTCCTCGACATTGTCGGAGGCATGAGGCGAGATGAGTACCTTGCCCATGCTCCAAAGCGGGCTTTCCGGGCTGAGCGGCTCGGTCGCAAAGACATCGAGATAGGCGCCGCCGAGATGACCGCTCTGCAGCACGGCGACGAGATCGGGCTCGTTAACGATGGCGCCGCGGGCGGTGTTGATGAAGAGCGCATGGCCGGGGAGGGCCTCGAGCACCGCCCGGTCGATCAGGCCCTCCGTGTCGGCGGTGTGGCGCCAATGCACCGACAGCACGTCGGCGCGCGGAAGGAGCTCGCGAAAGCGTGCATGAGGATGCAGCTCGTCGACGTCGGGATGGGCCTGGTCGGTCGAGCGGGCAGTGGCGAGGACGCGCATGCCCAGTGCCTTGGCGACGCGGGCGACGCTCTTGCCAATGGCACCGAGGCCAAGGATCAGCAGGGTCTGTCCCTGGATCGGGCGGAAGCTGTGGGGCTCCCAGAGGCGTTTTGTCTGCTGGACGCAATATCGGACCAGCCGGCTGTTGAGGGCGAGCATGCCGGCGATGACCGTCTCGGCGAGGAAGGGCGCGAGCACGCCGACGCAGTTGGTCAGCACGACGCGATCGAGGTCGAGCGGCAGCAGGTGCTCATAGCCCGATCCGCCGCAATGGACCCACTTGACGGTCGGGAAGGTCGCAGCCTGGCGATGGGCCGGTCCGCGGAATGTGGCGGTGACGATCGAGAACACGGCGTCGGGCCGGGTCTCCTCGAGGATTGGCGTGATGTTGCCCTCATCGACAGTGACCCAGCGAAAACGGAGAGAGGGAAACCGCTTTTCCAGCGCGATGCGAAAATCCTCGGGCGTGGCATGGACGATCAATACCGTCGAAATGGGATGGCGGGTCGCGCTTGGCGTTCTGATGTCGGACATCGGCTCTCCCGAGAGATGGAAGGGGCCTTCGACAATGCCACAAAACACCGCGTCCTTTGGAACGATTCTCAATTCCGACTAATGTAGTCAGGATTGATTAGACCTTTGATTTCCGGTAATTCGGCGGCAACCCGGATATCTGGAGATGTTGAATGACGACCATGATCCGCTCTGCCGTCACGGCTGCTGCCTGGCTTGTTCTCTGCCCCCTCGCCGCCCAGGCGCAGGGCGCCGGGGAGGTCATCAAGACTTATTCCGCCATCGCCGAGGCGATGTATGAGGGTTCTCATTCGGCGGCGCAGAAGCTGTCGCAAGCCGTCGATCAGCTGCTCGCGACACCGTCGCCTGAAACCCTCCAGGCTGCCCGCAAGGCGTGGATCGAGGCGCGCGTTCCCTATCAGCAGACCGAGGGTTACCGGTTCGGCAACCAGGTGGTCGACGACTGGGAAGGACGGGTGAATGCCTGGCCGCTGGATGAGGGGTTGATCGACTATGTCGATGACGGATCCTACGGCGAGAAGTCGGACGAGAACCCGCTCTATCGCGCCAATGTCATCGCCTCGCAGTCGATCCGGATCGGCTCGCAAGTGGTCGATGCCTCGAAGATCGACAAGGCACTGTTGGAGAAGCTGCATGAAGGCCAGGAGGTCGAGGCCAATGTGGCGCGCGGCTATCACGCGATCGAATTTCTGTTGTGGGGACAGGATCTCAATCGCACGGGTCCGGGTGCCGGCAACCGCCCAGCCAGCGATTTTGACGGGAGGAACTGCACCGGCGGCCATTGCGACCGGCGGCGCGCCTATTTGAAGGCGGCGAGCGATCTCCTGGTCGATGATCTGGCCGAGATGGCAGCGAGCTGGAAGGAGGGTGGCGAAGCCCGGAAGGCGCTGGTGGCCAAGGGCGAGGATGGTGCGCTCGGTGCCATGCTCACCGGTCTCGGATCGCTTTCCTATGGCGAACTCGCCGGTGAGCGGATCAAGCTCGGGCTGATCCTGCATGATCCGGAGGAGGAGCATGACTGCTTCTCCGACAACACCCAGAACTCCCACTATTATGACGAGGTGGGAATGAAGGCGATCTGGACCGGCTCCTACATCCGGACCGATGGCAGCGTGGTCAAGGGTGCCTCGCTGGCCGACCTTGCCGCGGTCAAGGCGCCAGAAGCCAAGGCCAAGCTCGATCAGGCGTTCGCCAATACGCTCGCCAAGATGACGGTGATGAAGGAAACGGCCGACAGCGGTCGCATGGCTTACGACCAGATGCTGGTCGATGGCAATATGGAAGGCAACAAGATCCTGCAGGACGTCGTCGATGCTCTGATCGCCCAGACCCGCGCGATTGAAGGTGTGGTGGCCGGGCTTGGCCTCAAGATCTCGATCGAGGGTTCGGACAGTCTCGACAATCCCACTGCAATACGGTGAGCCATGACGAACCGACGGGCACTTCTGGCATCTGCCGGGGCGCTCGCCGCGGGGCTCGCCGCGAACCCCTTGATCTGGCCGGTCCGGTCGGTCGAGGTGGCTCTTCCTCCTCCGGCGACGCCGCATGGCGGGCGCATCGTCGATTGCGAGCTGGTGGCGGCGGAACGCAGCTTCGCGCTGCCGGCGTTCTCCGGCAGGGCGCTGCCTTTGTGGACGTTCAGCTCAGCGAGCCCGCCGCCGGTGCTGCGGGTCGGTCTCGGCGACAGGCTCAGGGTCCAGCTGACCAATGGGTTGACCCGCCCGGGCGAGCATGTGTCGATCCATTGGCACGGCATCAGGGTGCCGCTCGCACAGGACGGCGTTCCCTATGTCTCACAGGCGCCGGTCGAGCCCGGCCAATCCTTCACCTACGACTTCGTGCCGCCCGACACCGGCACTTTTTTCTTCCACACCCATTGCAACACTGCCGAGCAGCTGGGGCGGGGGCTGAGTGGCATTCTGATCGTCGATGGCGATGAGGTGACGCCGTTCGATGCCGAGCGCATTCTGGTGATGCGCGACTGGCGCATCGACCCCAAGCGCGGAACATTCCTGCCATTCTTCACCGATGAGGGGGCAAGCGGCAGCGGCAGTTTCGGACCGGTTCGCACGGTCAATGGTGCGGTCGGCCCGCGGATTACCGTGCCGCCGCATGCCAATGTTCGTATCCGTCTGCTCAATATCGATGCGACGCGCATCAGCCAGATCGGACTGCGGCAAGGCAATGGCTTGGTGATCGCGCTGGATGGCGTTGCGGTCGAGCCGTTTGCGCTCAAAGATTGGTGGCTCGGTCCGGCGATGCGGCTCGATCTGGCGCTGCGCACGGGTGCCGCCGGGTCGGCGGTCGAGCTGGTCGATTATTTTGCGGAAACGCCGCAGGTGCTGGCGCGGCTGGAGGCAAGCGGAGCGCCGGTCAATTCGCCGGCGCTGGCGGAGCCAGGGTTGCGGGCGGGGCGAATGGCGATGCCGGACCTCGCCCAGGCGGAACGGCTGACGTTCGAGCTTACTGCGACGGCGACGGGGGCGCGGATGAGCGCGCTGAGCCCGGACGATTTCTCGCGGGTCGTCATGGATTCACTGTGTCTGTCGCGGCACAGCTTCTGGGCGATGAACAAGCAGTCCTGGCCGGGCGGCGATCATGCCCGATTGCCACCGCCGCTAACGGTGCTGCGGCAGGGCCGGAGCTATGTGATGGAGCTCAAGAACGTGTCGCAGGTGCGCCATCCGATTCACCTGCACAGTCACAGCTTCCGCGTCCTCAGCTCGAACAAGCGGGCGCTGCCGGTCCATTGGGCGGACACCGTGCTGGTGGCGCCGCGCGAGCGGGTGGAGATTGCGCTCCGTGCCGACAATCCCGGCAACTGGATGTTCCATTGCCATCTGATCGAGCATCAGGAGTCGGGAATGATGGGATATTTGCAGATTCAATAAGTTACGCTCATCAATACAGCATCAGATGGCTGTCGGGGTTCCGCTAGGGTTCCATTTGTGCAGCCTGCGAAGTAGATGAAAAGTACGGCACCGTCGCATCGGCACGCGGCGATGGATATCGTCGCGAATTCGCCGACCCGTGCCGCTCGAGCATGCGATGGTGGGGGCAAATTCCAGCTCGCCATCCTGCTCGCGAGTCAGCAGTGGCCAGGGGATACCGCGCTTGCATCCTACTCGGTGCCGAGGAGGAGGTGTGATCCCGGCTCAGGCTCGATTAACTCCGAGGGTAGATCATTTCATTGGCCCGATGACGGAGGGGTGGCCCGAGTTTCACCGCTGCTTTGAACGGCATTAACGACCACCGGCGAGGGCATGTCGGCAAAACCTTCTCTCTGACCCCCTTTGTCGACGCTTTCGATCAAAGCTTTGCGACGTCGTCCGTCTTCCTGGTCAAACTCGATTTCATCGCCTTCCTCGAGGCCTTGCACCGCTTCTCCAAGTGGTGACGTGCTGGACAGAAGGCCCTTCTCGAGGTCATGAGCGGCGTCGGTCAGGCGCAGCGAAATCCTTCGCTGGTCATCGGAAAAAAACAGTATGATCCTATCTCCGATCGCAACGCCATCCGGCGCCCGTGCATCGGCATAGCTGTCAACAGGCTGT
>JBKOZY010000059.1:0-4915 GCA_046726135.1 Pseudomonadota bacterium
GGTGTATCATCAGTCTTAATAAGCAGGTTCTGCGAATAATTCAGGCGGGCGTCTGGGAAGAAACGGACATCGGGAAGCTTATCATTGTCGAGGAGCAGTCTATCGCCACGATACTCTGCCCTGATGTTGCAAAACTCCCACAGCTCAGCCCAGAAAGCCTGAGAATCGGCAATCGACCAAGCATGGAGGGCTTCGAAGCCGGCCAGAGAGATCTTCAGCTTTTTTTCGACTGCCGCTTTGAAACGCGACAGATTGCTGTCCTGCTTTCGCTTGCTGGACGGCGTCCACAACGGCATTTCCGGCATGATGGCAGTTCCGCTGGCCCGATAGAGATACGTCACATTAGCCGCACGCCGCGCAGGGCCCAAGGGGCCGGACTCCGAGAGTTTCCTCCAAGGCACAGTTCAACGACGATGCATATTCGGCCTCGTGAATCGCCTGACCTCGCCGCAGTGCTGCCACCGTGTGTCGGCACCAGTCGCCTGCGGTTGGAGCCGAAGGAGGCTTGATGCCGGTGCGGCGCACCATTTTGGTCCTGATTTCAGTCCTCGCCTTGGTCATCATGGCGGTGGCTGTGCTCGGTGCGCTACCGCTGGTTCTGCCGGTCGACTTTGCCATTCAACAGCTGCAGCAGGCCGTCAAGGCGACAACAGGACGTACCCTGACGATTTCCCGAGCGCCGCGAATCGTGCTCTGGCCGGAGCTCGCCATCGAGGCTGACGACGTCGTCCTCTCCAACCCGCCCGGCCTCTATCATGGCCAGGTCGCCGCCATCGCGCGGCTGCGCATCAAGATCGATGCCCGCTCATTGCTGGAACGTCGGCTCGCGGTGAAGCAACTCACCCTGATCAATCCCCGCCTGACCCTGGTCAGCGATGGCGAGGGCCGGGCCAATTGGGCATTTGCCGGCGCCGCTTCGCCCGCCGGCGCCTCCTATAAGCCCCTGCTCGGCAGCATCGCCGCCGCCCCGATCCGCATCGAGAACGGCGTGGTGCGCTTCGTCAATGAGCGGACCGGCGGTGCCATTTCCCTGACCGGCGCCGATCTGCTGGTCAATTTCGCCAACCCCGATACACCCTTCGCCGCCCGCGGCTATGTGCTGTGGAACCGTCAAAGGGTGGCGCTAACGCTCTTCGTCAAGGATCCGGCGCGTATTCCAGGTCAGGGCTCGCCAATCGATGTCACGCTCGATTCGCCGCTGTTGAAATTTGCCTTCAGCGGCCGCGCCGTCCTGAACCGGGAAGCGAGCCTCTCGGGCACCGCCGAGCTGACGACCCCATCCCTGCGCGAGCTGTCCAGCTGGTCGGGATACCGCCTGGGCACCGGCCGTGGGCTCGGCCCCTTCACGGCCAGCGGATCGTTCGATCTGACCAATGGTGTTCTCACCCTGTCCAGGACGACCATGAACCTGGATGGCATGAACGGCCAGGGCAATATCAAGGTCGACCTCTCCGGCGACCGGCCCAAGGTCACTGCCGCCCTCGGGCTCGATCGCATCGACCTGAACGTCTATGCCGGCATTTCGACGCTCAAGGACGCCTCCCAATCGAATGACGATGACGACTGGAGCGACCGGGCGCTCGATTTCGCGCCGCTCCGCATGCTCGACGCCAAACTCTCATTGGCGGCCTCCGAGCTCCGCATTGGCAGCGTGCGAACTGGAAAAGCCACCATTGCGGCCGAGCTTGGCGGCGGCGTCCTCGACCTCTCCATCAAAGATGCCGCCCTCTATGGCGGCGAGGCCTCCGGCCGGCTGGTGCTCAATGGCTCGCGCCAGGTTCCTGCGATGCAAGGTGCGCTGCGCGCCGAGAACGTCGAGGGTGCTCCGCTGTTCGACAATTGGATCGGGCTTGACGCGCTCAACGGTGCGACAGCGATGACATTGTCTCTCGCCGGCGCCGGCCACACCCAACGTGAATTGATCTCGACCTTGCGTGGCACCGCCGAGATCCGCATCGTGAATGGCGCGCTCCGCGACATGAACCTCGTCAGGATGTTGCGCGACGTCAAGAAAGAGATCCTCGCCGGCTGGCAGCCGGTTGCCGATTCCCGCACGGTTTTCCAGGAGCTGTCGGCAACCTTCGCGCTGCAGGACGGAATTGCCGCGAGCCGCGACCTCCAGCTGGTCGCACCCGAGCTCTCGATCACTGGAGCCGGCCAGGCCGATTTGCTGCGCAAGGCCCTCGACTTCAAGCTCGTGCCGAAACTCCCGAGCGGGTCCTCGGGGAACGCTGCTCCGGCCGAGATCGCGGTGCTGGCGGTCCCGCTGGTCGTGAGAGGTCCCTGGGGCAGCCCGAAGATCTACCCCGACATTGCCGGCATCTTGGACAATCCTCAGGCGGGATATGACACGCTGAACAAGCTTCGGGCACCCACCCCGCCTCTCGAGAACGACGGCAGCATCTTCGATTCGGCGCGGCGCGAAAAGGTCAAGGCAACCCTCCCAAGTCGCCAAAGGGGAAGTTTGGGGGCGATCGGTGAGGATACGGCCGCCGACGGCGACTCGCTCTTCAAGGGTTTTATGGATGAGGCCGCGCCGGACGCCGATGCTGGTCGCGCCAAACGGCGCTAAGCGCCTACTTCCCCGCCGCGAACTCGTGTAATAAATCCTCATGATCCGCCTTCAGCAGGAGCCGTTCGACCTCGCCTGGGAATATGCCGCGCTGAAGCGCGATCATGCCGGAATCGGCGGCATCGCGGTCTTTGTCGGAACGGTGCGGGCGCAGTCGGGCGACACCACCATCAGTTCAATGACGCTCGAGCACTATCCCCGGATGACCGACCAGGCGCTGAGTGCCATCGAGGCCGAGGCCCGCGCCCGCTGGCCGATCCAGGCAAGCCTCATCATCCACCGTTATGGGCGCCTCGCGCCGGGCGACGACATCGTTTTGGTGATGACTGCGGCTGCCCATCGCCAGGCGGCGCTCGAGTCCTGTGCCTTTCTCATCGACTGGCTCAAGACCAAGGCACCCTTCTGGAAGCTCGAAGAGAGCGCCTCAGGGTCGCATTGGGTTGCCGCGCGGGATGAAGATGACGTGGCGGCAGCAAGCTGGAACAAACCCTGACCACGCGACCTTGCGACGCCTCGTTTATCATGTCGCCGCCCTCTGCATCGTCGCCGTCGCTCTATGGTTGGCGATGGGTCGTCAAATACCGGATGTCGCGGGACAATTCCGCGCTATCGACGGCGATTCATTGCGCGGCCCCGACGGCGATGTCAGGCTTTATGGGATCGATGCCCCCGAGCTGCACCAGACCTGTCTCGACAGCCGATCCGAGCCCTATCAGTGTGGACGCGAATCGCTCCGCCATCTCGAGATGCTGATGACCGACAAGGCGGTGCGCTGCCGCGTCATCGATCATGACCGTTATCGCCGGGCGGTGGCCGTCTGTTCCGTCGGCACGATGGAGCTGAACCGGCGGATGGTCGAGGACGGCTGGGCAATCGCCTATGAGAGGCTCCCCTCGATCTACTCCGCCGACGAAGACCGGGCGCGCGCCACGCGGCGCGGCCTCTGGCAGGGCTATTTCGAGCGGCCGCGGCAATGGCGCGATTCCGGGCAGCAATGAGTTCAGGGCCGCTCGCCCCGTTGCAATCTGCCCTCGATATCGACTGTTACCGGTAGCAGATCGGCGACGCTGTCGATCACATAATGCGCTCCGGCGGCCCTGAGCCGCGCATGGCCCTTGTCGCGCTTGCTGGCGAGCTCCGCCGGTGACAGCCGCTCTGTGTCGACCACCGTCAGCCCGAACACATTGCCGCTCATCGCCACGCCGACCGTCCATGCGCCGGCATTTAGGCCTTCGGCGATCCCCACCTCGGTGTCATCCACCTTGAGGCAGGCGGAGGCGGGCCACACGCCCAGATCCATCAGGGATCGGTAAATCATGAAGGGTGACGGCCGGCCGGCCGGCGTGTCGCCGGTGCACACGATGCTGTCCGGCGAGAACCCCTGCTCTGCCGCCAGCGGCAGGATCGCATCCATGATGTCATGCGTGTAGCCGGTCGTGGTGCCGATCTTCAGGCCCCCTTCCCTGAGCTTGGACACCGTTTCGGCGGTGCCTGCGATCAGTCCCGAATGATCTTTCGCTGCAGCGATGTTCATTGGCAGGAAGATCTCGAACACCGCATCGATGTCCCGATCGTCCGGCAACCGCCCATGGCGCGCCTTCCAGGCCTCGGCGATGCGCGGCAACGCCATCAGAGTTGCGATATGTGGGCGTTTTGCCATGCCCATCGGCCCGCGTGCCTCATCGATCGAGATGTCGACATCGAATGCGGCAAAGGCCTTGACGAAAGCCCCCATCGGCGCGAGCGACCCGTGATCGATCACCGTCCCGGCCCAATCGAAGATCGCCGCCCGGAGATGAGTGAATTTGATCATTGGATTTCAAGTCATGAAATGATCGAGCATCATCCGCTGATGAACATCACCGCCGCCCTAGCCAGCAGCAGGATGGCGCCGAGCCCGATCAGGGCCAGCCCCGGCCATTCCCGAGCCAGGCCAAGCGATCGCGCCGGGCCGCGCGGCGGCTCGAGCGTCTTGACTTCTCCGGAACGAAGGCGCTGGCCACCGCTCAGCGGCCCGCGCCACAGCACCTGTCCGGCCGAGTAGAGCACCCCGGCAATCACCAGAAGGATCCCCAGCCAAGAGATGATGACGAGCATGCTCAGCGTCCGATCCCGAAGAATTCCTCGCGCGTGAGGAAGGTGTAATCGGATTCAAGCGTCATCAGCGCCACGAACACCAGGATCAAGACCGGTGGCACCAATATGGCGTAAATCAGGGCGAGGCGCTCCCACGCCATATGCATGAAGACGGCGACGATCAGCCCGGCCTTCAGGATCATGAACAGCAGGATCAGTGACCAGCGCAGCATCCCATGAAGATGAAAATAATCGACGAGATAGGAG
>JBKOZY010000060.1:0-4176 GCA_046726135.1 Pseudomonadota bacterium
CCTCTCGCTTGCGGAAATTTCAACGTCAAGACCGGGAAATGCGGAGGGGCCAGCGGCTGATCCTCTTCGCGGCGGGCCGCGTCGCCCAACACGCGGCCCGCCAACCAGACCCGGTCCCTGGACGCTTTATGATCCGCCTCAATACGCTCATCCTCATTCTCATTGCGACCTTGGTCTTCGGACATTCGATTCCGCTCAAGGCTCAGGATCTGGTTTCGTTGCTGCAGCCGCTCGCCAGCAGTGATTTCGCCGGCAAGAGCGCCGCCATCGCGGCGATCGCCGGCAGCGGCTCGCCGCGGGCCTCGATCGTCTTGCAGGCGCTCAATGACGGCGAGCTGTTCGTCAGCAAGACCGAGCGCCGCATGGTGATCCTCGACGGGACCGAGGCCACCGATGCTGCGACGGGTGCCCCCGTTCCTGTCGTCGAACGCGGCGTGTTGGAGAAGGTCGGCATCAACAACAAGCTGCGACGCGATCTCAGGGCGGCCTTAGGCAACCTCACCTTGCTCAATCCCGATCCGGCGAAGCGCCTTCTGGCAGCCGATTCATTGCTCAAGAGCCACGATCCATCGGCGCTCTCCAGTCTCGATCGCGCGCTGATCATCGAGACCGATGGTCGGGTCAAGCAGAAATTGACCCTTGCCCTTGCGGCCATCCTGTTGTCCGGCGATCGTCCCGACGTCCTGAAGATTGCCGCCATCGACACCATCAGAAGCCATGGCGGCCGCGATGCCGTCTCCCTGCTCACCGGCCTTGCCGCGCAGCCTGGTCCGGTCGGCGCCGCAGCAAAGCGCGCGCTCGAGCAAGTCGAGGCGGAGCTCAAGCTGTGGAATGCGGTTCAGAACCTTGTTTACGGATTTTCGCTCGGCTCCGTCCTGTTCCTGGCCGCGATCGGCCTCGCCATCACCTTCGGCGTGATGGGGGTCATCAACATGGCCCATGGCGAGATGGTGATGATCGGCGCCTATGTCGCCTTTGTCGTCCAACAGCTGATCGCCGCCTCCGCACCGTCGCTGGGAGAAATCTCGATTCTGCTCGCCATACCGCTTGCTTTTCTGTCTTGCGGGCTGCTCGGCATCGGAATCGAGCGAAGCCTGATCCGCTTTCTCTATGGGCGGCCGCTCGAGACCCTGCTCGCGACATTCGGCCTGTCCTTGATCCTGCAGCAGGCGGTGCGGTCGATCTTCGGGCCGACCAATCGCGAGGTCACCACACCGAGCTGGATGTCGGGATCGGTCGAGCTTGGTCAATTGACGCTCACCATCAACCGACTCAGCATCATCGTCTTCGCCCTCGCAGTCTTCATGGTGCTCTTGCTGGTGATGCGCGTCACGCGCTTTGGCCTGCAGGTGCGGGCGGTTACGCAGAACCGAGGGATGGCCGCCGCGATGGGAATACCGACCGGCCGCATCGATGCACTGACCTTTGGCCTCGGCTCGGGAATAGCCGGCATGGCTGGCGTCGCTTTGAGCCAGATCGACAATGTCAGCCCCAATCTCGGGCAGGCCTATATCATCGACAGCTTCCTGGTCGTGGTCTTCGGTGGGGTGGGCAACCTTTTCGGCACGCTCGTTGCGGCCTTCATACTCGGCGGTCTGAACAAGCTGCTGGAGCCCATCGCCGGCGCCGTCCTCGGCAAAATTCTGCTTCTCGTCATTGTCGTGCTGTTCATCCAGCGTCGACCACGCGGGCTCTTTCCGCTCAAGGGCAGGGCCGTGGAAGCATGATGGCGGCCACGCGCACGCACATCCCGCTCCGGCTTTGGCTGTGCCTGTCGGCCCTTGCCCTGCTTGCCGTGACCGTTCCCGTTCTCAACCAGCTGACGCCGCCCGAACACGGACTCCACGTGCCGACCTATGTGGTTTCGCTTCTCGGCAAATATCTCTGCTTTGCCATTCTCGCCGTATCGGTCGATCTCATCTGGGGTTATTGCGGTCTTCTCAGCCTGGGGCAGGGCGCGTTCTTCGGGTTGGGCGGCTATGCCATGGGCATGTATCTCCTAAGGCAGATCGGAAACCGCGGCGTCTATGCCAATCCGGAACTACCGGATTTCATGGTGTTTCTCAACTGGACCGAATTGCCATGGTACTGGCGGGGCTTCGACCATTTTACCCTCGCAATCGCCGCAGCGGTGATCGTCCCTTCGCTTTTGGCCTTCATTTTCGGCTGGTTCGCGTTTCGCTCGCGCGTTTCGGGCGTCTATTTCTCGATCATCACCCAGGCGCTGACCTATGCACTGATGCTCGCTTTCTTCCGCAATGACATGGGTTTCGGCGGCAACAATGGCCTGACTGATTTCAAGGATATTCTGGGATTCAGCTTGCAGAGCGATGCGACACGGCTCGTCTTGTTCATCTTGACGTGTGCGGTTTTGGCTGCCGTGCTTGTGATCTGCGTCGCGATCACCAGCTCGCGTTTCGGCCTCGTGCTCGTCGCCATCCGGGATGCCGAGACCCGTGCCCGCTTCCTTGGCTACCGGGTGGAGACCTACAAGGCTGTCGTGTTCACGATTTCAGCCGCCATGGCTGGAATTGCCGGGGCGCTTTATGTCCCGCAGGTCGGCATCATCAATCCCGGGGAGTTCGCCCCGGCCAATTCGATCGAGTCGGTCATCTGGGTATCGGTCGGTGGGCGCGGCACGCTGGTCGGCCCGATCGTTGGCGCGGTCCTGGTCAATTTCGGCAAGAGCTGGCTTACCGCTGCCTTCCCCGAATTCTGGCTATTCGTTCTCGGCGCTTTGTTCATCGGTGTGACATTGTTCCTGCCGCGGGGCTTGCTCGGCCTTTCCGAGAGTCTGCTTCGTCGGTCCTGGTCGATGCCTCGTCGATCCGTAGCGACATCGACGCCCGAGGCTGCGGAATGACCGAGCCCATTCTCTATCTCGATTCCGTCAGTGTGACATTCGATGGCTTCAAGGCGCTCAACAAGCTGTCGCTGATCGTCGAGCCGGGCGAGCTTCGCGCGGTCATCGGACCGAACGGCGCCGGCAAGACGACCATGATGGACGTCATCACCGGGAAGACCCGGCCCGACCAGGGAATGGTGCTCTTCAATGGCGACATCGACCTGACGCGCCTCGACGAGGCTCGCATCGCCGAGCTTGGCATCGGCCGGAAGTTCCAGCGGCCAAGCGTTTTTGCCAATCTCACGGTCCTGCAAAATCTCGAGCTCGCTTTAGCCGGCAGCCGCGGCGCTTGGCAAGCCCTGACCTGGAATCCCTCGATCGAATCGCGCCGCCGACTCGACGAAGTGCTGGAAACTGTCAATCTCGCCTCGCACAAGAACCACATTGCCGCGTCTCTGTCGCATGGCCAAAAGCAATGGCTCGAGATCGGGATGTTGCTCGCTCAGGAGCCGCTTCTGCTCCTTATTGACGAGCCGGTCGCCGGAATGACCGACGCCGAGACCGAGGATACCGCCAGGCTGCTCAAATCCATCTCTGGCCAGCGCTCGGTGCTGGTTGTCGAACACGACATGACCTTCGTCGAAGCGCTCGATGCCAAGGTGACTGTCTTGCATGAGGGGGCGGTGCTTGCCGAAGGCCGGCTCGCCCAGGTCAGTACAGACATCCGCGTCGTCGAAGTCTACCTCGGGCGGTGACGATGCTCGAGGTGCGGGATCTCGATCTCTATTACGGTGCCGCCCAGGCGCTCAAGCATGTGTCGCTCACCGCGGCGCGGGGGCAGGTGACATGCGTCCTCGGCCGCAATGGCGTCGGCAAGTCGAGCCTGATGCGCGGCATTGTCGGACATCTCAAGGTGTCGGGCTCGATCCGCCTCCACGGCGAGGAAGTCTCGGCCCTCGCCGCCGACCGGCGTGCTCGTCTCGGCATCGCCTTTGTGCCCCAGGGTCGCGAGATCTTTCCGCTGCTGACAGTGCGCGAGAACCTCGAAACCGGATTGGTCAACCAGCCGCGTTCGGACCGCAAGCTCCCGGATCGCATTTTCGAGCTCTTTCCCGTTCTGGCAACGATGCTGTCCCGTCGTGGCGGTGACCTCTCGGGTGGTCAGCAGCAACAGCTTGCCATCGCCCGGGCGCTTGCCACACGTCCGCGCCTTCTTGTGCTGGACGAACCGACCGAAGGAATCCAGCCGTCGATCATCAAGGATATTGCCCAGGCGATTGGCATCCTGCGCCAGGGAGATGACATGGCGATCCTTCTGGTCGAGCAATATT
>JBKOZY010000061.1:0-3180 GCA_046726135.1 Pseudomonadota bacterium
GCTCGCGGGTGCTCAGGTCAGGATCATCCACGCAATTTGCTCCTTCATCCGCGGGCTGGAAAAACCATGCGGCGACGCGCTACTGTAATATGCAAGGGGTATGGGCCACCAATGCATCCTACAGAACGATTTGGCCTTATGATCTGGCCGTTTACCAGAGACAGCAGGGCTGCGCCGCGGCAGGCCCTGGCAGGCGAGCAGGCGGCGGCGAGCAGCAGCGCGGCGGACGCGCTCCTGGCGGTGGCGGCGACCTTGCCGGACCCGTTCCTCGTTCTCGATTCCGAAGGGATCGTCATCCTGGCCAACCGTCATGCGCGGGAGGCGCTGGACACCGACCCGGCTGGTGAGCACATTTCGGCGACGATCCGCGCGCCAGTCATCCTCGACGCGGTGGTGCAGGTGGTGGCGACCGGCGAGGCGGTGCGGACCGACTATGAGCGGCGCTCGCCGCTCGATCGCCGTTTTGAGGCATTCATCGCGCCGATCGCCCGTCCCGGGCAGGACGAAAGTCCGCGGGGGACGCCGGCGGTTCTCATCCTTCTGCGCGACCTCACCCGGCAGCAGCAGCTCGAGCGGATGCGGGTCGATTTCGTGGCGCATGCCAGCCATGAGCTCCGGACGCCGCTCGCCTCGCTGCTCGGCTCCATCGAGACCTTGCAGGGTCCGGCGCGCAATGACGACCGGGTGCGGGAGAAGTTCCTCGGGCTGATGCAGGCGCAGGGGGAACGCATGCGCCGGCTGATCAATGATCTCCTGTCGCTGTCGCGCATCGAGATGAATGCCCATGATCGTCCGTCGACGCTGGTCGATCTCGCGATCATCGCCAAGCAGGTCTGCGAGATGATGGCGGGCATTGCGCGCGAAAACGACGTCGCGATCGAAACATCATTGCCGCATGAAATGCCGGTGCAGGGGGACCATGACGAGTTGGTTCAGGTCATTCAGAATTTGATCGAGAATGCCGTCAAATATGCCAGCTCGGGCGGGCGCATCGTGGTATCGGGCCTGGTGCGGCAGGGGGTGCTCAACGGGGTCGAGCTGTCGGTCCAGGATTTCGGCCCGGGCATTGCGCCGGAGCATCTGCCGCGGCTCACCGAGCGGTTCTATCGCGTCAATGTGCAGGAGAGCCGGTCACGGGGCGGGACGGGGCTCGGCCTTGCGATCGTCAAGCACATTCTCAACCGACATCGCGGTCGGCTGACGATCTCGTCGGAGATCGGCGAGGGCAGCACCTTCACGGTCAAGCTGCCGACGCCGAAGGCGCCGCCAGCACCGCTTTAGGCATGCTCTCTAGCCTCGCGCCCTGGCGCGCCGGCGGTCCTGCAGCGGCTGGTAGGCGATCCGGGCGTGGTACTCGCAATAGGGGCCCTTTTCTCGGGGCGTGCTGCCGCAGAAGCAGAAATTCTCGCTCGTCGGATCGCCGATCGGCCACCGGCAGGTGCGGTCCGTCAGGTGCATGATGCTGCAACGCTGCTCGCCGCTCGGCACCTCGACCAGCCGGATCGGCTCCGGCTCGGGCAGCGGCATCGGCTTGGGCTGCGGCCGGAATTGCGGCTTGAGCGCCGTGGCACCGCTCACCGTCAGGCCGCTGCTGCGGGCGGCGAGGTTCGGCTCATAGATCTTGCGCGGCGGCTTGGTCTGTGGCGCCCGCACCTTGGCCACCCGCCCCGACAGACCGAGGCGATGGACCTTGCCGATCACCGCATTGCGGGTCACCCCCTGGCCGATGCGGGCGGCAATCTGGCTGGCCGTCAGCCCCTCGGACCACATTCGCTTCAGCTGCTCGACGCGATCGTCGGTCCAGGGCATCTTGTCATTTGCCGTCGTGTTGACCGGTTCTTCGTTCACCCGGAATCCCTCTTCGTTCGCCGGAATCACTCCGGTCGCCAAACCGATACACATGACCGAGAACGCTACATCTCGTAGCCTACTTCAGGGAGGCTACAAGATAGCGGAAACACACCGCAACAATCTGAGGCGCTCAATACCGGCTTTTCCCCAGATCGCTGAGTTCAGCCAAAATCTGTTGAAAGGTTAACGTGTCGCGGAATCGGAGGTCCATGCGGCGATCTGACTCATCCGCATCATTCCCTCCGGAAAAATTCATCGCTGCCGGAACGGTCTTGACGAAATTGACGCGGAAACTGGCTCGACGTATAGATAGAGACCTGACCGCCGCCGGACCGCCGGCGGCTTTTCGCTTTTGGCAAAGAGGTCGCGAGCATCATGAGTCCATCGCTCCTTGCGGTTTACAACCGGCATCCGGTGGCGTTCGTCGCCGGCAAAGGCGCGCGACTGACCGCGGAGGATGGAAGCGAGTATCTCGATTTCGGCTCGGGCGTTGCGGTGAATGCGCTCGGCCATGCCCATCCGCATCTGGTCAAGGCGCTGAACGAGCAGGCGGCGCGGTTGTGGCACACCTCCAACCTCTATCGCATTCCCGAGGGCGAGCGGCTGGCGGCGCGGCTGACCGCGGCGACCTTTGCCGATGCGGTGTTCTTCACCAATTCCGGGGTCGAGGCGCTGGAATGCGCCTTCAAGATGGCCCGGCGTTATCATTATTCGCGCGGCGAGGGCCACCGATACCGCTTGGTCACCTTCGAGGGCGCCTTTCATGGCCGCACGCTCGCCGCGATCGCCGCCGGCGGCCAGGCGAAATATCTCGAAGGGTTCGGCCCGAAGGTCGAGGGCTTCGATCAGGTGCCGTTCGGCGATCTCGCCGCGGTCGAAGCGGCGATCGGCAATGAGACCGCCGGCATCCTGCTCGAACCGCTGCAGGGCGAGGGCGGCATGCGCAAGTTCTCGGGCCAGGAGCTCCGGCACCTGCGCGAGCTCTGCGACAAAAGCGGGTTGCTCCTCGTCCTCGACGAGGTGCAATGCGGCATGGGCCGCACCGGTCGACTGTTCGCTCATGAGGCAGCCGGCATCAGCCCCGACATCATGGCGATCGCCAAGGCGATCGGCGGCGGGTTCCCGCTGGGGGCGTGCCTGGCGACCGAGGCGGTGGCCAAGGCGATGCCGGCGGGGTCGCATGGCTCGACCTATGGCGGCAATCCGCTGGCCATGGCGGTCGGCAATGCCGTGCTCGACGTCGTCCTGGGGGAGGAGTTCCTCGACGGCGTGCGGCGCTCGTCGCTCAGGCTGCGCCAGCATCTGGCGCGGCTGCGCGATGCCTATCCC
>JBKOZY010000062.1:0-3454 GCA_046726135.1 Pseudomonadota bacterium
GCCCTGTTCCAGGCCAAGGATGGGCGCATGCACATCCTCGGCAAGATGGGCGAGGCCCTGACCGAGTCGCGCCCGGGCTTGGGCGAGTATGCGCCGCGCATCGAGGTGATGACGATCCCGGTCGACAAGATTCGCGAGGTCATCGGCTCGGGCGGCAAGGTGATCCGCGAGATCGTCGAGAAGACCGGCGCCAAGATCGACATCTCCGACGACGGCACGGTGAAGATCGCCTCGGCGTCCGGTCCCTCGATCGACGCCGCGATCAAATGGATCAAGTCGATCGTCTCCGAGCCCGAGGTCGGCGAGATCTATGACGGCACGGTGGTGAAGATCGTCGACTTCGGCGCCTTCGTGAACTTCTTCGGCTCGCGCGACGGGCTCGTCCATGTCTCGGAGCTGGCGCCGCGTCGCGTCGCCAAGGTGAGCGACGTCGTCAAGGAAGGCGACAAGGTCAAGGTCAAGCTCGTCGGCTTCGATCCGCGCGGCAAGGTGCGCCTGTCGATGAAGGTGGTCGACCAGCAGACCGGCGAGGACCTCTCGAAGAAGATGCCGCCGGAAGGCGCCGAGGGCGACGACGCGGTCGGCGCCGGCGGGTGAGGAATCACACTCCCTCCTCCTTCTCCCCGCCTCGCGGGGAGAAGGCGCCCCGAAGGGGCGGATGAGGGGCTTTTAGCCTGAGCACGACGAAGTCAGCTCAATTGCTTTCAGTGGGCCGCACAACGCCGCCAGCGCGGAGGAACCTGTAAAGCGAAAATACTGCGTACACGGAAGCGAGGGCGGCACTGGTTCCAAACGCTGCCGGTCCCGAAATCGCAGTTTCTTCAAAGCCAGTAAAATAGTATGCTAATCCAATATAGGTCGGCACGATCACAGCACAGAGCGTCCCACTGACACCCCAAACGACCTGACAACGACGTGCCTTTTGATGAACGGCCTGGTGCGCGGGCGTTGGAGTCAGCAGGTTCACCTCGCGCTGCGTGAGCGGTTCTCTCCCAAACCACCATTCCTTGGGATTTGACCCAAACTCAGCCAGGACGTCGAAGTCGTCCTCCGTCCCAGATGATTGCGGGATGCTCGAGATTTCCTCAGGATCCGGCTGCCCCAGCTCGACGTCGCGTTCCTTGCCCTTGCCTTCCGGCGCGCCGGCACGGCTCTGATGCCGCGTCAGCTCCTTGACACTTCCGATCTCTTCAAGGGACTTGCTGCTGCTGCTCTCCGATATGACCATAATCTCGTCGTCGCTGCTGCTGACGCTGCTTCTCGAGCTGACGATGTAGCTTCCAGATACTCCGCTCATTTCTTTCCCCCGTGATTGGTCGGTCCGTGACGATCATCATCACCGGCGGGGAAATACAGCAGCTTCGAATAGGGCTCTGTGCCGTTCGGCACAGAAAGGAGGCAGTAGGCAGATAGGCATTAGGCAGTGACCGTACCTTTCCCGACTGCCGACTGCCGACTGCCTCCCTACAGCATCGCCGGCAGCACCCGGTCGGGCGGCTTGTGGCCATCGACCCAGGTCTTGATGTTGATGATCACCTTCTCGCCCATATCGACCCGGCCCTCGATCGTCGCCGAGCCCATATGGGGCATCAGCACCGCATTCTTGCATTTGAGCAGCCGCGGATTGACCGCCGGCTCATGCTCGAACACATCGAGCCCGACCCCGCCGAGCTCGTTCGCCTCCAGCATCCGGGTCAGCGCATTCTCGTCGATCACCTCGCCGCGCGCCGTGTTGACGATGATCGCATCGGGCCGCATCAGCTTGAGCCGCCGCGCCGACAGGAGATGAAAGGTCGCCGGCGTGTGCGGGCAGTTCACCGACACGACGTCCATACGGGCGAGCATCTGGTCGAGGCTCTCCCAATAGGTGGCCTCGAGACTGTCCTCAACCGCCGCATGCACGGGCTTGCGATTGTGATAATGGATCTGCAGCCCGAACGCCTTGGCGCGCCGCGCCAGCGCCGTGCCGATCCGGCCCATGCCGACAATGCCGAGCCGCTTGCCCCAGATGCGATGACCGAGCATCCAGGTCGGCGACCATCCCTGCCAGCTGTTCTCCGGCCCGATCACCCGCGAGCCCTCGATGATGCGCCGCGCCACCGCCAGGATCAGCGCCATCGTCATGTCGGCGGTGTCCTCGGTGAGGACGCCCGGCGTGTTGGTGACGGTGATGCCGCGCGCCGTCGCCGTCTCGACATCGATATTGTCGACGCCGGTGCCGAAATTGGCGATGAGCTTGAGCTGATCGCCCGCCTGGTTGATCACCGCCTTGTCGATGCGGTCGGTCACCGTCGGCACGATCACCTCCGCCTCCTTGACGGCGGCCACCAGCTCCGCCTGGCTAAGCGGCTTGTCGGCATCGTTGAGGCGGGTGTTGAACAGCTCCCTCAGCCGGGTTTCGACGACGTCGGGGAGCTTCCGCGTGACGATCACCAATGGCTTCCGCTTGGACATCAGGGGGGCTCCGGTCTTCTCCTTCTAACTCTTTAAGTCGCAGCCCGACATGTGTAAACTCGCGAAACGGGGGTTTGGCGGATTCGGGCTTCCGCAAGCGTTCAAGCCAAGGGGAACGGGTCTGACGGGTTTCGCGCAAAGCTGGCGACGGCTGCAATTCGGCAAGCTGCTGATGGCGCTTGGCTGCGCCCTTGTGCTTGGCGCGGTGGCGTTTGCGCTGCTCAGCCAGTCCGAGGACCCGGTCGACGGCGGCGGCCTTCGCGCTGCGGAAACCGCCGCAACCGGCGACCCCCTCGCCTCAACCGCCACCACCGCAGCGCCGCAGGCGTCGGAGCTCGCGCCGCCGGCAACCCCGGTGGTGGCGGTCACCGGCGTCGGCCGCAACGCCCGGGAGGGCACCGAGACCCGCCTGCCGCTGCCGCGCTTCGTCAGCCTCAAGGCCGAGCGGGTCAATGTCCGCCGCGGTCCCTCGAGCGAGCACCAGATCGCCTGGGTGTTCACCAAGAAGGGCCTGCCCGTTGAGATCGTTGCCGAGTTCGAGCAATGGCGCCGCATCCGCGACAGCGAGGGCTCGGAGGGCTGGGTGTTCCACAGCATGCTGACCGGCAAACGCACCGCCATGGTCGCGCCCTGGAAGAAGAACCGCAGCGTCCCGCTGCGTACGGCGGCCGAGCACAATGCCGCCACCGTGGCGCTGGCCCGCCCCGGCGTCATCGCCGACATCGACTCCTGCAATGGCAGCTGGTGCGAGCTGACGGCTGGCGGCTACACGGGCTATGTCGAACAGTCGATGCTGTGGGGGGTCTACCCCGGCGAGCAGATCGGCAATTGAGGCAACCCCGACCTACTCTGCGGACTGATCCGGCCGCCGCGACAACCTGACGATCACGTCCACCCGCTTGATTTGCATGCCCTCCGGCGCCTCCGGCAGCCCCACCACCTTGACATCGTCGGACGGGATGTCGGTGAGCCTGCCCTCATGCTCGATATAGTAGTGATG
>JBKOZY010000063.1:0-5460 GCA_046726135.1 Pseudomonadota bacterium
ATCGGCATGGCGACCGGGCTTCTTGACCGTCGCAACGGTTCGCGCGCTCAGTCGATTGAGCTTTCTGGCCATTCCCGATACCCCACCATTTACCCCACCACGCGACACGGATTGTAGCGTATGTTCCCGGACGTCTGTAAACAATGAGAGGCAAATTATCCGCAGATTTCATGTCATCTGCGAACAGTCCCGAACATAGGAGAACATCAGTAAGGCGGACCCCTCATCCGCCCCTCCGGGGCACCTTCTCGCCATAGGACGGGGAGAAGGGAGTAAAGAGGGTGGCGCTTGCGAGCAAACTAAAAAGGTCCTGGCCCCAGGCACAGTAGGCAGTAGTGAAGAGCACAGCTCACTGCCTATTGCCTAATGCCTACTGACCAACTTCACCCCATCCGCTCGCTCGCCGGCACATAGTCCCGGCGCTTCGGCCCGGTATAGAGCTGGCGCGGCCGGCCGATCCGCTGCGTCGGATCCTCGATCATCTCCTTCCATTGCGCCAGCCACCCGACCGTCCGCGCGATGGCGAACAGCACCGTGAACATCGAGGTCGGGAAGCCGAGCGCCCTGAGCGTGATGCCGGAATAGAAATCGATATTGGGATAGAGCTTCTTCTCGATGAAATACTCGTCCTTGAGCGCGATCTTCTCGAGCTCGACAGCGACATCGAGCAGCGGATCGTCCTTGATTCCGAGGTCGTTCAGCACTTCATGGCAGGTCCGCTGCATGATCCGGGCCCGCGGGTCGTAATTCTTGTAGACCCGATGACCGAAACCCATGAGGCGGAACGGATCATTGCGGTCCTTCGCCTTGGCCACGAATTTCGGGATGTTCTCCGGAGTGCCGATCTCCGCCAGCATTTTCAGCGCGGCCTCGTTGGCCCCGCCATGGGCCGGACCCCACAGGCAGGCGATCCCGGCGGCGATGCAGGCAAAGGGATTGGCACCTGACGAGCCGGCCAGCCGCACCGTCGACGTCGATGCGTTCTGCTCGTGATCGGCATGCAGAACGAAGATCTTGTCCATCGCCCGCGACAGGACCGGATTGGGCTTGAACGGCTCGCAGGGCACGGCAAAGCACATTTGCAGGAAATTGCCGGCGTAGTTCAGGTCGTTGCGCGGATACATGAAGGGCTGGCCGATCGCATATTTATAGGCCATCGCCCCGATGGTCGGCAGCTTGGCGATCATCCGCCGGATCGCGATCTCCCGCTGCTTGGGATCATTGATGTCGGTCGAGTCGTGATAGAAAGCCGACATCGCCCCCACCACCCCCACCATCACCGCCATCGGGTGGGCGTCGCGCCGAAATCCCGAATAGAAGCGGATCATCTGCTCATGCAGCATGGTGTGATGGGTGATCGCGCCCTCGAACTCCTCGCGCTGCGACGCGTCCGGCAGCTCGCCATAAAGCAGCAGATAGGCGGTCTCGATGAAGTCGCCATGCTCCGCCAGCTGCTCGATCGGATAGCCGCGATAGAGCAGAATTCCCTCATCGCCATCGATATAGGTGATCTTGGAGTCGCAGCTCGCCGTCGAGGTATAGCCCGGATCGTAGGTGAAGACGCCCGCGTCCTTGTAGAGATCGCCGATGTCGATGACGTTGGGTCCAAGCGTCCCGTAGCGAACCGGAAGCTCCAGCTCCTTACGCTCATACTGCAGCTGCGCAACTTCCTCTGACGGCTCCATGGAGCGCACCTTTCCGAAAGGTTTGAGGCTCTTATTCGCTAGCCCAACGCTCTTAATGCTGCAAGTGCTGCCATGGTTTCGCGCTTGCACAAATTCTTCTCAGGCGGCCTGGTCCCGGATCCTGGAAAGCGATTCCTCGCGCCCTAGCGTTACCAGAACGTCGAAAATGCCGGGCGAGGTCGAGCTGCCGGTCAGCGCCGCCCGGAGCGGCTGGGCCAGCCTGCCGAGCTTGAACCCCTTGGCCTCGGCAAAGGATTTGACGGCTGCCTCGAGCGCCGGCGCGCTCCACGCCGTCTGGTCGAGCACCGGCAGCAGCGCGGCCAGGGCCTGGCGGCCATCGCCATCGAGAATGGCCCGCGCCCTGTCGTCCAGGGCAAGCGGCCGCTCGGCCACCAGAAAGCCGGCCTGGTCCTTGAGCTCGACCAGCGTCTTGGCCCGCTCCTTCAACCCCGGCAGGGCCATGCGCAGCCGCGCCCTCGCGTCGGCGTCAAGCCTGGCCAGCATCGCCGCGCCGCCTGGCGCATGGGAAAGAAATTCGACAAAGGCCGCGAGCAGCGCGTCGTCCGCCGTCGCGCGCATGTAATGGCCATTGAGATTCTCGAGTTTGGCGAAGTCGAACCGGGCCGGCGACTTCCCGACATGATCGAGATCGAACCAGCCGACCAGTTTCTCGGTCGAGAAGATCTCGTCATCGCCATGGCTCCAGCCCAGCCGCGCTAGGTAATTGCGCATGGCGGCGGGGAGATATCCCATGTCCCGGTAGGCATCGACCCCGAGCGCCCCATGGCGCTTCGACAGCTTGGCGCCGTCCGGCCCATGGATCAGCGGCAGATGCGCCATCACCGGCACCGGCCAGTCGAGTGCCTGATAAATCTGGCTCTGCCGCGCCGCATTGGTCAGATGATCGACGCCGCGAATGATATGGGTCACCCCCATGTCATGGTCGTCGACCACCACCGCCAGATTATAGGTCGGGGTGCCGTCCGAGCGCAGTATGATCAGATCGTCGAGCTCGCGATTGTGGAACGCCACGCGCCCAAGCACCTGGTCCTCGATGATGGTCTCGCCCTCGCTCGGCGCCTTGAAGCGGATCGCCGGTGCCACCCCCGGCGGCGCATCGCTCTCCGGGCGGTCGCGCCAGCGCCCGTCATAGCGCTGCGGCAGTCCCGCTGCCGCCGCCCGCTCCCGCATCTCCTCGAGCTCGGCGGCCGTGCAATAGCAGCGATAGGCCCGACCGCGCCGCAGCAGCTCCTCGGCAATCTCCCGGTGGCGCGCCGCGCGGGCAAATTGCGACAGCGGCGCACCATCCCAGTCGAGGCCGAGCCAGTGGAGGCCGTCTAGAATCGCCTGGATGGCCGGCTCGGTCGAGCGCTGGCGGTCGGTATCCTCGATCCGGAGCAGCATGCGCCCGCCATGGCGCCGGGCATAGGCCCAGTTGAACAGCGCCGTGCGGGCTCCGCCAATGTGCAGGAAGCCGGTCGGGGAGGGGGCAAATCGGGTGACGACGGGCGATGACATTCGGCCCAGTCTCCGCAATGATCAGAGGTTGAAGACGCGAGCTGGGGGATCTAGCACGGGTCGGCCGCAGCCACCAAGGGCCGGCTGTCTTGCTGGATGACGGGACATGGATTTCGAGCTGGCCTGGCAGCGGCCGACAGCGCCGCCGCCTGCCGACGAGGGGCGGGCTGCGGGCCTTGCCACCGTCCTGCGCCGCGCCGCCGCAACCTCGTTCGAAGCGCAGCGCAACCATTGGCTGTTATGGATACCGGTGGCGCTTGCCGCCGGCGCTGCCTTCTACTTCGCCCTGCCGGTCGAGCCGCACGGGCTCGTGGCACTGCTGGCCGCGGGCCTTGGCGTGGCCGTGGCGATCCAGATCCGCCGCGGCGCGCTCGCCCCGATCTGGCTCCTCATTGCCGCCTGCGCCGCCGGTTTTGTCGCCGCCAAGGGCCGGACCTTGTCGCTCGATACCCCGGTGCTGGCGGCGCCGACCGGCGAGGTGATGCTGACCGGCCGCATCATCGGCCTGGCACCCCTTGGCGAGCACAGACTCCGAGTCCGGCTGGATGACGTGAAGCTCCACGGCATCGTGGCGGGGGCAGCGCCGCGGCGAGTCGAGATCCGAATGGCCGCGCCGACCCCGCCGCTCAGGCGTGGCGCCACCATCGGGGTCGATGCCTTGCTCTATCCGCCGGACGGTCCGGTGCTTCCCGGCGCCTATGACCACGCCCGCACCCTGTGGTTTGCGGGTCGGCGCCACCGGGCGGGCCGTCGGCAGGCCCCGGATCATCGCCATGCCGGCAAGCTTCGTGCTGGCGGATTGGATCGACGATTGTCGCGATGCGATCGGCGCCCGCATCCGCGCGGCGCTGCCTGGCCCTATCGGCGCCTTCGCCGAGGCCCAGATCATCGGCGAGCGCGGCCATCTCCCCCGCGACATCAACGAGGCGCTGCAGCTCTCGGGCCTCGCCCATATCCTCTCGATCTCGGGTCTCCACATGGCGCTGGTGGCTGGCGGCGTGTTCCTGCTGCTGCGCGCGCTCATGGCCTTGTCGCCACGGCTGGCATTGACCCGGCCGGTCAAGATCTGGGCGGCGATCGGCGCGCTCCTTGCCGCCATCGTCTATCTCGCGCTGTCGGGCGGCGGGGTGGCCACCTGGCGCTCCGCCATCATGATCGCCATGCTGTTCGCCGCGGTGCTGGCCGAGCGGCCCGCTCTGTCGCTCCACAATCTCGTCGCCGCCGCCACGCTGCTGATCCTTGTCGCGCCGGAATCGGTGCTGTCGGCCAGCTTCCAGGTGTCGTTCCTCGCCGTCATGGGGCTGATCGCGGCGCATGAGGCATGGGCAAGCTGGCGGGCAGGGCAGGACGGCGAGCCCGCCGGCGAGCGCCATTGGACCTGGACAGTCGTTCGTTGGCTTGGCAGCGCGGCTCTCGCCATGCTGGCCACCACGCTGGTTGCCAGCCTGTGCAGCGGGCTGCCGGCCGTCTACCATTTCAACCGGCTCTCGGCGTATGGCCTGCTCGCCAACGCGCTCGCCTTGCCCGTGGTTTCCCTCATCGTCATGCCGGCAGCGCTTGCAGCGATGATCGCCATGCCCTTCGGCCTCGAGGTCCTGCCGCTTCAGCTCATGGGAGCAGGGCTCGAGGCGGTCGTGATGATTGCCCGCACCATCGCCGACCTGCCGGGCGCCCACGCCGCCATCGCCTCGCCTCCGCCCCTGTCGATGCTGCTGCTGACCGCCGGGCTGATCTTTCTCAGCCTCTGGCGGGGACGGAGCCGTCTGTTCGGGCTCCTCGCCATTGCCGGCGGCCTGGTCCTGGCCGGGATGGGTGCCAAGCCCGACATCATTGTCGAGCGCCGCGGCGCAACTGTCGCAATTCGCACCGAAACCGGTCATCTGGCGCTCCCTTTGCAGCGGAAAGCGCGTTTTTCGGTCGAAAAATGGCTGCTTCGCGAGGGCGATGCCGCCGGCTTCGGGGAGGCCCTGAAGCGACCCGGCTGGCAGTGCAGCGGGACCGCCTGCCGTGCCGTCGTGAAGGGCAGGCGGCTCGTCTATCTGCGCCACGACACCGCCGCCGGTGCCGTCGCGAAGCTGTGCGGCAATGCCGAGATCGTCATCGCCGCGGTGCCGCTGCGCGGCGCCTGCCGGCGCGCTCGGCTGCGCATCGACCGCTTCGATCTGTGGCGCAAAGGGGCTCATGCCATCTATTCCGAAGGTGAGGATGATTGGCGCGTGGTCACGGCGTGGGACGCGCAAGGCAGGCGACCCTGGGT
>JBKOZY010000064.1:0-2623 GCA_046726135.1 Pseudomonadota bacterium
GTCATGGAGAGCGCCGACTGGGCCGTTGCAAGCTTCTGCTCCGCTGCCTTGACCTCGGTCTCGGCAGTCGCCCGGTCCTCACCCTGCGCGGCCGGAGCCGGCGGTGGAGGTTCCTGCCCAATGGATTGAAGCGCGGGGGACAGGGCGCTTGGAGGAGGGCGCCGTCTGCGGACTCAAGCCGTCAGGCGCGTTCGGTTCATCCATCCAGGAGACCTGGGCCGCTGTGCCTGGTTTCAATATGCGTGATGGGTCGATTAATCGGATGAGGCAAGGTAAACTGGAGCGTGATCCGGTGGCTTGATCTAAATCAAGTGGTCGCGCCGCAGGCATGGCGCGTTTGACCTGAATCAAATCGTGCTGCACCTGTGCTGCTAAGCTTCCGGCCAAGGAACTGCTCTGCGCCCACTAAAGCAGGCAGTCGGAGGAGGTCTATGACCACGGCGATCCATCCCGAGGCTTCGCACCATCTGCCGTTCTTCATCACGCCCCCAGGGGAAACCGACATTCTCCTGAATGTCATGATCGTCTTTCTCGCCTTGATCGTGTTCCTGATCGGAATCCTGTATCTGCGCCTTCATGCCCTTCCCGAGCACATGGCCCACCGGACCCAGAAAGTTCAGTATGAAGTCGTTGCTGTCCTGGCGCTGATATCGCTGTTCACGCACAACCACATCTACTGGATAATCGGCCTGCTGCTGGCTCTCGTGCAGCTTCCTGACTTCTCGACGCCGCTTACACGGATGGCCGACTCGCTGGCCAAGATGGCTGGGGCCAAGCGCACGCCGCGCATCGTCGAACCGCCCGCTCAGGCTTGGCCTCCGCAGGAGCAGCCTCAGCCGGCGCCGCACGAGGCGAAGGATCTGAGCCATGCTTGAGCTGCTTCTCTGCTCGATGGTGACCATTCTGCCCGACTACCTCTTCCGTCGCTATTGGCAGGGAAAGCGCTTCGGCCACGAGATCACGCTCTATTCGGTATGGTTCGAGCTCCGCTGGGGAATTATCGCCTGTCTGATCCTGACCGTGCTGCTGATCACCCTGATCTTCTATTATCATCCCTCGACCACGAGCGCGATTTCGTTTTTCCGCACGGTGCCGCTGCTCCCCGAGGGCAGCGGTCGCGTCGAGGAGATCTATGTCGGTCAACGCGACAAGGTGAAAGCGGGCCAGCCGATCTTCAAGCTCGACAGCTCGAAGCAGGAAGCAGCGTTGGAAACAGCCCGGCGGCGGATCGCCGAGATCGATGCCGCCACGGAGCAGGCGAAGGTCGAGCTGGAATCGGCTGACGGCAAGATCCAGGAGGCGCAGGGCGCCTATCAGCAGGCCGTCGAGGAGCTGGAAACCAAGCGCGAGCTGCAGCGGCGCAATGCCTCAACCGTGGCGCAGCGAGAGATCGAAAGGTTGGCGAACGTTGTCGACAGCCGGCAGGGCGGCCTTGCCGCGGCGATTGCCAACAAGAAGTCCATCCAAACCCAGATCTCGTCGCTCCTGCCGGCCCAGAAGGCGAGTGCCGAAGCAGCACGCTCCGAGGCTCAGGTCGATCTCGACAAGACTGTCGTTCATGCCCACATCGACGGCATGATCGAGCAGTTCGCGCTGCGCAAGGGCGATATCGTCAATCCGCTGATGCGTCCGGCCGGGGTCCTCATTCCCGCCGAAGCCGGGCGGTGGGGCCTCATTGCCGGCTTCGGCCAGATCGAAGCTCAGGTCATGAAGCCCGGCATGATTGCCGAGGCAACTTGCGTCGCGAAGCCCGTCACCATCATTCCGATGGTGGTCACCGAGGTTCAGGACTATATCGCGGCCGGTCAGGTCAAGCCGACGGATCTGCTCATCGACGCGCAGCAGGCGTCCAAGCCTGGCACGCTCACGGTCTTCCTCGAGCCGCTTTATGAGGGTGGGTTTGCTGGTATCCCACCGGGAAGCCAGTGCATCGCCAATGCCTATACCAACAATCACGATCTTCTCGCCGACAAGAACATCAGCACCGGGCGGTGGCTGTTCCTGCACGTCGTCGACACCGTGGCGCTGGTGCACGCGCTGATCCTGCGGCTGCAGGCGCTCGTTCTTCCGCTGCAGACTCTTGTATTTTCGGGCCACTAAGAGTTTAGTGACAACCTCTAATGATGTCACCTTGCCGGTGTCACAGGTCGGGGTAGAGGCCTCACCATGACGACCGTTCACGTGATCGATGATGATGCAGAATTCCGAATAGCCATCGGCCGTGTCCTGAAGGCGGCGGGGTACGCGGTGGCACTCTATGAGTCGGCGGCACAGCTGCTCGATCATCTTCCTGGTGATGATGAACCGAGCTGCATCCTGCTCGATGTCAGGATGCCCGAGGTCAGCGGAACGGAATTGCAGGACCGTCTGGCCGAGCGCGCGCCGCTGCTACCGGTCGTCTTCCTCACCGGTTATGGAGACATACCCACGAGCGTGAGGGCCATGAAGGCCGGTGCGGAAGACTTCCTCACCAAGCCGATCGGAAAGGACAGGTTGGTCGCAGCGATCGAGCTTGCGGTTGCCGGCTTCGCGGCGAAGCGCGAGCGCCTCCATCGTACGAACCGACTGCGCGATCTTCTATCGACGCTGACGCCTCGGGAAAGACAGGTGTTCGAGCTGGTAG
>JBKOZY010000065.1:0-7650 GCA_046726135.1 Pseudomonadota bacterium
ATGTAGCGCTTGACCCGGATCATGTCCTGCGCTGGGATTCCGTCGGTGATGGCGACGCAGAGCTTGATGCCGGCGTCGGCCGCCTCCATGATGGCATCGGCGGCGAAGGGCGGCGGCACAAACACGACGCTCGCCGTCGCGTCGGTTTCCTCCACTGCCTGCTTGACGGTGTCGAACACCGGTACGCCGCCTTGCTTTGTACCGCTCTTGCCGGGCGTCACGCCGCCAACGACGCTGGTGCCATAGTCGATCATCTCCTGAGTGTGAAAGGCGCCGATCTTCCCGGTAATGCCTTGAACGATGACGCGGGTGCTACGGTCGACGAGAATGGTCATGGGATTGCCTGCTAATATCTGTTGCCTATTGCCTGGTGCCTGTTGCCTGATCGCTACTCTCTTCGCCCTCGCGCATCATTCCGCCATGCCGCGACGGCGCGCTGCGCTGCTTCGGCAAGGGTCGAGGCGCGGATGATCGGCAGGCCCGAGCGCGCGAGAATCTTGCGACCCTCCTCGACGTTGGTGCCGGCGAGCCGCACCACCACCGGAATGTTCACCGGATTCTTCTCGAGCGCCTGCACCACGCCCTCCGCCACCCAGTCGCAGCGGTTGATGCCGGCGAAGATATTGACGAGGATCGCCTGAACATTGGCGTCCGACAGCACCAGGCGGAACGCTTTGCTGACCCGTTCGGGCGTGGCGCCGCCGCCAATATCGAGGAAATTGGCAGGCTCCCCGCCTGCCGCCTTGATCATGTCCATGGTCGCCATGGCAAGGCCCGCGCCATTGACGATGCAGCCGATATTACCGTCGAGCCCGACATAGGCGAGGCCGCGATCGGCGGCGCGGGTCTCGCGCGGGTCCTCCTGCGATTTGTCCCGTAGCTCGGCGACGTCGGGGCGGCGGAACAGGGCGTTGTCGTCGAAGGTCATCTTGGCATCGGCCGCCAGCACCCGCCCGTCCTCGGTGATCACCAGGGGATTGATCTCCAGCATGGTGGCATCGAGCTCCTCGAATGCCTTGTAGGCACCGAGGATGGCCTTGACGGCTTCCTGGACGAGGACCGGCTCGACGCCCAGCCCGAAGGCGATCTCGCGCGCCTGGAACGCCTGCATCCCGACCGCCGGCTCGACCACCGTGCGCAGAATCGACTGCGGCGATTTGACTGCGATCTCCTCGATCTCCATGCCGCCGCTGGACGATGCCACGACCATCACCCGCTCGCTCACCCGGTCGAGCACGAAGCCGAGATAGATCTCGCGCTTGATTGCCACCGCCGCTTCGACATAGAGCCGGTAGACCACCTTGCCGGCAGCGCCGGTCTGTTGCGTGACCAGCCGCTTGCCGAACAGCTCGTTGGCTGCGTCCTCGACCTCGTCCTCGCTCCTGCAGAGCCTCACGCCGCCGGCCTTGCCACGCCCGCCGGTGTGGACCTGTGCCTTGACGATCCAGCGATTGCCGCCGATCTCGCGCGCCCGATAAGCCGCCTGTTCCGGGCTGTAGGCGAGGCCGCCGCGCGGTGCCGGTACGCCGAACCGGGCCAGGATGTCCTTGGCCTGATATTCGTGAATGTCCATGAGCGAGGGCCTCCCTGAAAGGCGGTGTTGTTGTCCTGAGGCGCAACTGTGCCGGATTTCATTAACCTTGCGGAACACCCTCTTGCCTGCCCGCACGGGCTTCTTTCGAGGAGGTATTTTCCTACCCCGAAGTATGGTATTGGCCGAACTGGGCCATCCAGAAGGGTTGGGAATGAGCGCGAGCAAGCGTCGTGAAGTGGTCGATGTGGCGGTGGCGGACGGCAGCCCCTTGATGCTGGCTGCGCTGTCCGAGTTCTTCGATCGCAACCGGGAATTCAGCCTGATTGCCACCACAGCGACGGCGGAGGCCTTTCTCGAGACGGTGCAACGGGTGCCGGTCGATGTCGCGGTGATCGATTGGCAGCTCCCCAAGCTTGGTGGCGAGCAGGTGATCCGGACCTTGAAATCATTGGGTTCTGTCGTGAAGGTCGTGGTCTATGGCGCGCTCGAAGCGCCCGATGTGGTGCGCCGCGCCATGGCTGCCGGAGCCGCCGGTTTCTGCCCCCGTTCGAATAGTCCTGAGGAGCTGCTGGAGGTGGTCCGCGGCGTCGCCCGCGGCCAGATGCTGTTTCCCTATTTCGACATTCGCGATCTCCATCGCGATCCGGTCAATGAGCTGACCGATCGCGAGCGGGCGCTTCTTGTCGCACTGTCGCGGGGGCTTTCCAACAAGGCGCTCGGCGCCGAGTTTGGCATCAGTGTCAACACCGTGAAATTTCATCTGAAGAACCTGTTCGAGAAGCTCTCGATCGCCAATCGGGCCGAGGCCATCGCCTTCTATTATTCCTCGGGGCTTGCCGAACGGCTCGGGAAGGGGCAGTAGGCAGTGATCAAAAAGGGAGTCCGAGACACATGAGCTTCTTTACCGTCGAGCAGGCGCCACCCCGGCTCAACCGCAGCGAGCTTGCCGTGCCGGGCAGCCAGCCGCAGCTCTTCGCCAAGGCGGCCGCCTCGGCTGCCGATGTGATCTTCCTCGACCTCGAGGATGCGGTCGCCCCCGACGACAAGGCGGCGGCGCGCAAGAACATCATTGCCGCGCTCAACGAGCAGGACTGGGGGACCAAGACCATCTCGGTCCGCATCAACGGTCTCGACACGCATTACATGTACCGCGATGTTGTCGATGTTCTCGAGCAGACCGGCGAGCGCCTCGACCTGATCATGATTCCCAAGGTCGGCACCGCTGCCGATGTCTATGCCGTGGACATGCTGGTGACCCAGATCGAGACCATGAAGCGGCGGCAGAAGCGGATCGGCTTCGAGCTCATCATCGAGACCGCGCTTGGCATGCAGAATGTCGAGGAGATCGCCGCCGCCAGCCGGCGCAACGAGTCGCTGCATTTCGGCGTCGCGGACTATGCCGCCTCGACCCGTGCGCGGACCACCAATATCGGCGGTGCCAATCCCGACTATGCGGTGCTTACCGATGCCGATGGCGGCGCTGCGCGCCAGAGCCACTGGGGCGACATGTGGCATTATGCGCTCGCCCGCATGTGCGTCGCGGCGCGCGCCAATGGTCTGCGTCCGATCGATGGGCCGTTCGGCGATTTCGGTGATGCCGAAGGTTTCAAGGCGGCGGCGCGGCGGGCAGCGGCGCTCGGCTATGAGGGTAAATGGGCGATCCACCCCTCGCAGATCGCGCTGGCCAATGAAGTGATGAGCCCTTCCGAGAAAGAAGTGACCCGCGCCAAGCGCATTCTCGTTGCGATGGACGAGGCGGCCAAGGCCGGCAAGGGAGCAGTGTCGCTCGACGGTCGGTTGATCGACTACGCCTCGATCCGCCAGGCCGAGGTCCTTGTCAAGAAGGCCGAGCAGATCGAGGCGGCGGCACGGAAGTAGCGAAGCGATCTACTCCCTGATCCCGCGGAGCCGCTCGGAGCGTCGTCTGAGCAGCTCGACGCCGATCAGCATCAGGGTGGAGATGACGATCTGGACGGTCGCCGCGGCGGTGATGGTCGGGCTGATCATCTCGCGAATGCCGCTGAACATCTGTTTCGGCAAGGTCCGCTGTTCGGCGCTCGACAGGAACAGCGCGACCACCACCTCGTCGAAGGAGGTGACGAAGGCAAAGAGCGCCCCGCTCACAACGCCCGGCATGATCAGCGGCAGGATCACCTTGCGAAAGCTGAGCAGCGGCGGCGCCCCAAGGCCCTGCGCCGCCCGATCGAGGTTCCAGTCGAAGCTCGTGAGTGTTGCCGTCACCGTGATGACGACGAACGGCGCCGCCAGCACCGTGTGGGCCAGAACGAGCCCCGGAAACGTGCCAATCAGGCCGAAATAGCCGTAGAACATGAACACCGAGACCGCGGTGATGATGACCGGCACCATCATCGGCAGGATCAGCATACCAAGAATCACCCCACGCCAGGGCAGGTTGGTCCGGCTCAAGCCCAATGCCGCCACCGTCCCGAGCGTTGTCGCCAGGACCGTCACGCAGGCCGCGAGCTCGAGGCTGAGAATCAGCGCATCGCGCCATCGCGCATTGCCGAAGAAGTCCCGATACCATTGCAGCGACAGGCCAGGCATCGGATAGCTGAAATAGGGCTCGGCATTGAAGGACAGCGGAACGATGGCGAGCACCGGCGCGATGAGGAACACAAGCACGAGCCCGGTGAAGACCAGCGTGCCGTAGTGGACAATTCTCTCCGGCAATGTGGCATAGATGGGCGGGTGCAGCATGCTTCCTCAACCGAGCTTCACTTTGTCGATCCCCACCAGGCGATTGTAGACATAGAACAGGACCAGGGTGGCGGCGAGCAGGATGGCGCTCAAGGCGCTTGCCTTGCCCCAATTGTTCTCGAGATTCATTGTCGTGGCGATCACGCCGGAGATCATCTGATCGGACGGGCCGCCGACCAGCGCCGGCGTGATGTAATAGCCGAGCGACAGGATGAAGGTCAGCAGGCAGCCGGCGCCGATTCCGGGGAGCGTCAGCGGGAAATAGACCTTGAAGAAGGAGTAGAACGGACCGCCGCCGAGCGAGCGCGCGGCTCGCATATAGGAGGGCGAGATCGACTTCATGACGCTGTAGATCGGCAGGATGGTGAACGGCAGCTGGATGTGCGTCATCGCCACGATGGTGCCGAAGCGGCTGAAGATCAGATGCAGCGGCTGCTCGGTGAGGTTGACGAAGGCGAGGAAGTCGTTGATCGGCCCATTGTCCTGCAGCAGCACGAACCACGCCGTGGTGCGCACCAGCAGCGATGTCCAGAACGGTACCAGCACCAGCACCATCAGCAGGTTGGAGATGCGTGGCGGCGTGGTGGCCAGCACATAGGCGACCGGATAGCCGAGGATCAGCGTCAGCAGGGTGACGATGAGGCTGATCGAGAAGGTGCGCCACAGCAGCGTGCGGTAGATCGCCTGGTCGGACGAGACCGGAACCAGCCGGCCTTCGACATCGCGATCGAGGTCGAGCACCCGCAGGAGATAGAAGCTGGTGAAGGCCTGGCCCGACTGCTTGATCTTCGCCCAGATCAGCCGGTCGCCCCACATCCGATCGGCGGCGATCATTTGTTCTTTATACGGCGGAGCGCTGATCACCGCCGCCTTGCGGGCGCTGGCGATGACGCGGCTGCGGATGCCGCTGATCTCGTAATTCAACCGCTTGCCGATGAAGGCGGCAGCGTTCCTTGCCTGCACGTCGTGAAGATCGGCGACCAGCGCCGCATAGGCGGTCTCGGGAGGCAGGTCCTTGCCATCCCACTCGGCAAGGGCTGCGACCGTCTTCGGCAGGTTGCCGGCGATGCTCGGATCGATGACGGCGCGCGAGAGCAGCAGCACGACCGGAATCGCGAAGGAGACGAGAATGAAGAGAAACACCGGAAGGATGAGGACGACAGCCCGCAGGTGACCGCGGCGCTCGGCGATAGCGAGCTGTCTTCGCAGCTTGCTTCCGGTCGCGGATGAAGCAAGGGGAGGGGCTTGCCTCCCCCCGCCGAGTAATTCTACTTCGCCAACCACACGCTGAACCGCTCACGGAGGCTGTCGCCATTGTCGGCCCAGAATTTGGCGTCGACGATGAAGCCGGTCTTCATATTGTCGGGATTGGTCGGGAGATCCGCCTTTATCTTCGGATTGGTGTTGGCGATCGCGTCCTTGTTGCCCGGCCCGTAGGAAATGTAGTTGGTCTGATCGGCCTGCCGATCGGCACGGCCGGCAAAGGCCATGAACTTGTAGGCCAGGTCGACCTTCTTGGACCCCTTCACGACAGTCCAACCCTGCCAGTCGAGCGCCGCATGATCCCACATGATGGCGAAAGGCTTCTTGTCTTCGTTGATCGCCTTGTAGATGCGACCGTTCCAGGCGGAGGACATGGTCACCTGGCCATCGGCGAGGAGCTGCGGCGGCTGGGCACCCGCTTCCCACCACACGACGTTCCCCTTGATGCTGTCGAGCTTCTTGAAGGCGCGATCGACGCCCTCCGGCGTTCCGAGGACGTTGTAAACGTCCTTGACGTCAACGCCGTCCGCTATCAATGCCCATTCGAGATTGACGAAGGGCCTTTTCTCCAGGCCACGCTTGCCGGGGAACTTCTCGATGTCGAAGAAGTCCTTGATGGTCTGCGGCGCCTCCTTGAACTTGCTTTTGTCATAGGCGAAGACCGTGCCGTACAGGATGCTGGGAACGACGCAATCGCTGGCATCAGCGCTGATGAACTGGTCGCGCTTCAGCCCGAGCTTGTTCCAGTCGATCTTTTCGAGAATGCCTTCGGCACAACCGGCGAGCACCGTCTGGGCGTCGTTTTCCACCACGTCCCAGGTGACGTTGCCGGACTCGACCATGGCGCGCTGCTTGGCGATCTCGCCGTTGAACTCCTCCTCGACGATCTTGTCGCCGGATTCCTTCATGAACGGTTCGAAAAAAGCCTTGCGGACGCTGTCTTGATAGGCGCCGCCCCACGAGACGACGGTCAGGCTTTCGGCGGCAAGCGCCGGCATTGCGAGAGCCGCAGCCAGTCCGCCAATCGCCAGGAATACCAGTTCTTTCTTCATTTTCTTCCTCCCATCAAACGCGCCGCAAGCCGGCGCCATCCGAGCCGAGCATCACATTGGATCGAGCGCTCGACAATCCTCTGTCGTCCAACCGACGATCACATTATCGCCCATGGCAAGCGACGGCACACCGAGCTTGTTCGGCACCTTGACGATGAAGTCGGTGCTCCCGGCTATCGCCATGCGGGCACGGATATGGTCGCCGACATAGATCAGCTCCTCGATGCGACCCGACAGCGCATTGGCGACCGACCCCTTCGGCGGATTGATCTGCACCCGCTCAGGCCGCAGCGACAGCATGGTTGGCGCGTCGAGCGCGGGTGGCTTGCTGGCGATGGCGGTGACCTGCTCGCCGCCGGCAAGCTCGACCCGGCAGAGATCGCCGTCGATCGCGCAGATCCGGCCGCGCAGCCGATTGTTCTCGCCGATGAACTGAGCGACGAAACTGTTGGCGGGCCGTTCATAAATGGCATCCGGCGTGGCGAGCTGCTGGACGACGCCGTCGCGGAACACGGCAATGCGGTCCGACATGGTCAGCGCTTCAGCCTGATCGTGCGTGACGTAGACGAAGGTGACCCCGACGCGATCGTGGATGCGCTTGATCTCGTATTGCATCTGTTCGCGCAACTGCTTGTCGAGAGCGCCGAGCGGCTCGTCCATGAGCACCAGCTCGGGATCGAAGACCAGGGCGCGGGCGACCGCAACGCGCTGCTGCTGGCCGCCGGAGAGCTGGCTCGGCCGGCGATCCTGCATCTGCGGCAGGTCGACCATGTCGAGGGCGCGCCTGACGCGATCGTCGACCTCCGACCGCGCCGCGCGGCGAACCTGCAGCGGAAAGGCGAGGTTTTCGCGAACGGTCATGTGGGGGAAGAGAGCGTAGTTCTGGAATACCATGCCGATGTTTCGCTTGTGCGGCGGCAGGCGGCTGACCGGTCGCCCGGAAACGAAGATCTCGCCGGTGGTCGGCGGTTCGAAACCGGCCAGCATGAGCAGCGTCGTGGTCTTTCCCGAGCCGGAGGGTCCAAGGAGGGTGAGAAACTCGCCGCGACCGATGGTGAGATTCAGATTCTGAACCACCAGGTT
>JBKOZY010000066.1:0-4124 GCA_046726135.1 Pseudomonadota bacterium
ATGGTGGTGAGGCTGTTAAAGTAGTCACCAAGTTTTTTTACTACCGCAAGCTGCTCCTCGCTCAGTTGCTCGGCTCTGGCGGCATTGGCGCTCGCGGCCGTCAGGAGCACGCCAAACATCACGGCAGCGCCCCACAAAGCCTCTCTCATCCAACCGATCATCGTTTTTCCCACCCCTTCCCTATCGCGGCACACGAGCGTCGTGGCCTCGCATGGCCGTGACTCTCGACACATTCATGAATAAGGCGGCAGCAATTGGGCCGCCCGGCGCCTATTCACTCCGCACTTGCCCCAGGCACGAGAATTTCGCGCTTTCCGGTTGCGTTGGGTGCGGAAATGATCCCTTCCTTCTCCATGCGCTCGATCAGGCTCGCCGCCTTGTTGTAGCCGACCTGTAGACGGCGCTGGACATAGCTCGTCGACACCTTCTTGTCGCGCAGAATGACCTGGACCGCCTGATCATAGAGCACATCGCCGGAGCCGCCTTCGAAGCTGCCCTCGGTGCCACCCTCCCCGCCACCGTCCTCGTCCTCGGTCTCCTCGGTGACGCCGTCGATATATTCGGGCGAGCCTTGAGCCTTGAGATGACGGACGATCTTCTCGACCTCATCCTCGGCGACGAAGGGCGAATGGAGACGACCGATGCGGCCGCCGCCGGCCATGTAGAGCATGTCGCCCTGGCCGAGCAGCTGCTCGGCGCCCTGCTCGCCGAGGATGGTACGGCTGTCGATCTTGGAGGTGACCTGGAAGCTGATGCGGGTGGGGAAATTCGCCTTGATGGTGCCGGTGATGACGTCGACCGACGGGCGCTGAGTCGCCATGATGACATGGATGCCGGCGGCACGCGCCATCTGGGCGAGTCGCTGGACGGCGCCCTCGATGTCCTTGCCGGCGACCATCATCAGGTCGGCCATCTCGTCGATGATGACGACGATGAAGGGGATGGGCTTAAGATCCATCAGCTCCTTCTCGAAGATCGGCTCGCCGGTCAGCTCGTCATAGCCGGTCTGAACGGTGCGCGACACGGTCTCGCCCCTGGCCAGCGCCTGGGCGACGCGCTGGTTGAAGCCGTCGATGTTGCGGACCCCGAGCTTCGACATTTTGCGATAGCGGTCCTCCATCTCGCGCACCGCCCATTTGAGGGCGACCACGGCCTTGCGCGGATCGGTCACCACCGGGGCGAGGAGATGGGGAATGCCCTCATAGACCGAGAGCTCGAGCATCTTCGGATCGATCATGATCAGGCGGCAGCGCTCGGGGGTCAGCCGATAGAGCAGCGACAGGATCATGGTGTTGATGCCGACCGATTTGCCGGAGCCGGTGGTGCCGGCGATCAGCAGATGCGGCATGCGGGCGAGATCGGCGAAAATCGGCTCGCCGCCGATGTTCTTGCCGAGCGCCAGGCAAAGCGCCTGGCCGGTCTTCTCATAGGCCTCGGAGCCGAGCAGCTCGCGCAGGAAGACGGTCTCGCGCTTGGCATTGGGCAGCTCGATGCCGATGACGTTGCGGCCCGGCACGACGGCGACGCGAACCGAGACGGCGCTCATCGAGCGGGCGATGTCGTCGGCGAGGCCGATGACGCGCGAGGATTTGATGCCGGGCGCCGGCTCGAGCTCGTAAAGGGTGACCACCGGACCGGGGCGCACATGGATGATCTCGCCGCGGACGCCGAAATCCTCGAGCACGCCTTCGAGCATGCGGGCATTGTGCTGCAGCACCTCGTCGGAGAGGTCGACAGCGCGGCCGAGATGCTTCGGCTCGGCAAGAAGAGACAGCGGCGGGATCTCGAACTTGCCGCGCGGGCCGGGGCGGCCGCGGGCGCCGGGCTTCACCGGACCGGCTGCCTTGGAGATCCGCTTCCTGGGGGCCGGCGGCTCTTCCTCCTCCTCGTCGTCCTCGAGCGCGTCCTCTTCGTCCTCCGCCTCCTCCTCGTCCTCGGCGGCTTCGTCGTCCTCGGAGTCTTCTTCCGCCTCCTCGTCGTCGTCCTCGTCGAACGCGACCTTGGAGCGCCGGCCGCGATCGATCAGCCGCGGCTCGACCCGCACCACCTTGGCCTCGCGCGCCGCGGCCTCGGCCTTGGCGGTGGCGGCCTTGGCAGCGGCAGCCGTAGCGACCTTGGCCGGCTTGCGGCGGCGCTTACGGTGGAACAGGCGGCGCAGGAAGCTGCCGAAGCGTTGCACCGTGCGCGTGAAAAGACCGAAGACCGCGGCGACCATCGCCTCGACGCGCTCGCCGAAAACGCCGGTCCAGGCGACGATGTCATCGCTGCGAATGCCGAGCGCGTTACAGCTCAGCACGATGAAGGCGCCGGCGCTGACGGCGCAGGTGGCACCACGGGCGACGCCGTCATGCATGGCGAGGCCCATGAGGCTGACGGTGAGGCTGTAGATGACATCGCCGATACCGCCGCCAAGGCCGGTGCCGAGCACCCAGCCGTCGGGAATCGGGAAACTGGCGAGAAGGGTGGCGGCGGCGGCGCTGGCGAGCGGCCATGACAGGAGCCGGCGCAGCGGGCGATCGAGCGGCGCATGGCCGAGCAGGGTGAAGGCCCAGGCGAGCGGAATGACGGTCAAGGGAATGGTGCCGAGGCCGAGGCCCTGCATCAGCTCGTCGGCGAAGGCAGCGCCCGGCCAGCCCAGCAGATTCTCCGGCACGGCGTCGGTCGCGTGATTGAAGGAGGGATCATCGGCGCGCCAGCTGGCAAGGCTCACCGCGGCGATGCCGGCGGCGCCGACCAGCGAAAGGCCGCTCAGCTCGAGCAGACGGTTGCGGAGGAAGCGCCGCAAGCCTTCCGGGACCGCGCTGTCGCTGGTTTCGAGTGACGGATGGAGTGACATCGCTAGCGGTTTCGCAACAGGCCTCGAAGGCACTGTTGCGAAAGCGTGGTTAAGGACGGGTTAACGGAGTGGGCAATCGGCAATTGCCTATTGCTCGTCGCCAAGAGGTATGTTGAAGAATTCGTCTTCTGATTCAGTCGCGGCGGTGGGAGTTTTCGTCGGATGCTCCGGGGCGAGGCCAAGGACCTGGCGGGGCGACATCACGACGATGGCGAGATCGCCGCCGAAAGGCTCATGGATTCTAGTCCTCAATTCATCCAAATTCTTGAGGATTCGGCCAATGGTCGCTACAAACTCGTGCTCAGTCTGGTTCATCGAAACACGGTACTGATCGCGGATGTCCGCGGGAATGCCTGCGACATCGAGCATATTGTTGATGCGTTCCACCATGCCATCGTGCTGAAGAATCTTCGGCGACCTCTCGGCCAACTTGAAAACGGCCAGGTGCTCTGCGGTCACGTGGGCAGTCTCACGAGCCTTGATGTGAAGGTGTGTCCCTCTGTTGACGAGCTTTGACACCAGTTCGTGCAGCGCTGCTGCGGGATCCACCGAGCGGGCGATTCGGGTCAGCGTTGCGGGGGCAAGCGCCGCTTCTTGCTCCGACTTGGGGATCATTGCCAAGGCGCGGCCTGCTGCTTCCGAAAGGCCGACGATAAGCGCGTTGCTTGGCACATAGATCCCATTGGGATCCTTTCCGAGCGGCACAGCACCTCCTGTCGGGTTTTTCTTGTTCGGAGGCACAATGACCACAGCCGCTCATCCTGACGCGCCCCCGTGATATCAAACTGGCCATCGTCGCGCCGCTTGATAAGGCATCCAGACGTTCCTCGTGGTTTGGGATCACCCGCAAAAAGGGCTTTGTTCGCGTTTTTGCAGCTATCGATCCCGTCCTTTGAAAGGGCCAGCGCGACCGCATCGCCGTCGGGGCGGATGGTGAAGGACGTCTTGTACACGACGTTCGGAACCGCTTGGAACTCACCGGTATCCGGATTCCAGTTGCGTTGATTGCTGCCCTGGCATGCCGATACGCCTGCCGGCAAACGATCAACGATCTTGAGATCATGCTCGATACCGGCGCGCTCGGGTGGTCGCTTCATGGCGCCGGGCCCGACTTCATAGTGCGGCAGGTAGCCGAGTTGGGCGATGTCTTCGAGGTCCCGATCGACCGTTTCCACGTCGCCCCTGGAAAAGGCGGCGCTCAGGTTGGACTTGAGGGTTCTATGGTCCAGCCCTAGTTTTCCATTGTTGATGTCCCAAAGGCCGAGAGTGTGCTTGCTCTTGCCGATGG
>JBKOZY010000067.1:0-4692 GCA_046726135.1 Pseudomonadota bacterium
GCGGCCGCCACCCCCTTCCGGCGATAGGACTTGTCAACAAAGAAACAGGTAATCCTCCAATCGGGAAGAGTCGTGAGTGCCTCGCGATAGGCGCGTTGGTTCTTGATGCCCGGAAGCTCGTCTGTCGGACCAAACTGACACCAGCCTACACAGGTCGTGCCGTCATAAACGAGAGCGGCATGAGCGCGGCCCTCTTGGACCCGGCGCTGCTTCTCCGATCGATTTTGCTCGGCGGTCTTTGTGCGGCCCACGCCCTCGGGGTGGAAGGCCATACACCAGCAGCCGCCCCATACGCCGTTGTGCCTTTTGACCAGCCCGGCAAAGTGCGGCCACGTTGTTTCGTCCAGAGGTTTCACCCCGAAGTCGGTCATGGCCGCATGATCCTCGACTAGTCGGTCAGCGTGAAGGGCATCATGAACGAGCCGGCCTTGCCGGTGGTCTGGTCGTTGACTGTGGTCTTGACCTCGTATTCGCCGGCCGGGACCTTGGAGAAATCATAGGTGACCTTGACGAAGAATTCGTGGTTCTGGACGCGGCTGCGCAATTGCGGATTGGCGAAGGCTTTCTGCCCGCCGATCGGCCGCCCGTCCTTTGCCTTGACCTCGAAATCGAGGGAAAGGTCGATCACATTGAGTTCGCCGTCCTTGCGATAGCCGTAGCCGACCGGTTCCGCATAGAGGATCAGCGGCTCGCTGCGCTTGAAGGTGCTGCCCTCGTGCAAATCATAAATGCCGAAGCCCGCGGGATCGGAGGCGACGAACACGGTCTTGCGAAAGAGAAGGGGACTCTTCTGCCAGACCCTGTCTTGGGCGTCGGCGAGGGTTGCGAGCGCCTCGAGATATTGTCCCTGCTGCGCCAATGTGTCGGCGGTCGCGCCCAGATCGGCAAGCTCACCCGCGACGGCGCCGGTGGCTGAAAAGGCGAGGGCGGCTGCGAAGGCTTGCGGCAAAAAGGCTTTCATGGAAGCTCTCCCGCGAGGTAACTCTCGCATCCTGCCTTACAATCTGGTACCCGGCAATAATCGCCCCTGGCGGTTCCAATGCCCCTCGCAAATCTGCTAGTTTGCTCCGATCGCCAGCAAGGAGGATTCCATGAACAAGCCGCAGAGACATGCGGACGCGGCCCAATGGGAACCGTCGCCCAACAATCTTGAGCCCTTCTGGATGGGCTTCACGCCCAACCGTTCTTTCAAGAAGCGCCCCCGCCTCATCGCCAGGGCCAAGGACATGCACTATTACGACATGGCCGGGCGGCCTGTGCTCGACGCAACCGCGGGCTTGTGGTGCGCCAATGCCGGCCATTGCCGCTCGCGCATTGTCGAAGCGATCCAGAAGCAGGCGGCCGAGCTTGATTTCGCCCCCACTTTCCAGTTCGGCCATCCCAAGGTGTTCGAACTCGCCTCCAGGCTTTCGAACATGGCGCCGGGCGATCTCAACTACGCCTTCTTCTGCAATTCTGGCTCGGAGGCCGCCGATACCGCGCTCAAGATCGCGCTTGCCTATCACCGGGTGAAGGGCAATGCGAGCCGCACCCGTCTCATCGGCCGCGAGCGCGGCTATCATGGAGTGAATTTCGGCGGCATGAGTGTGGGCGGCATCGCTCCCAACCGCAAATTCTTCGGCGCCATGCTCGGGGGCGTCGATCATCTCTCCCACACCTATAACCGCGCCGAGCAGGCCTTCTCGAAGGGCGAGCCCAAATGGGGCGGGCATCTCGCCGACGAACTTGAGCGGCTGGTGGCGCTCCATGATGCCTCGACAATCGCCGCCGTCATCGTCGAGCCGATGGCGGGCTCGACCGGCGTGCTCGCACCGCCCGTCGGCTATCTCAAGAAACTGAGAGAGATCTGCGACAAGCACGGCATCCTCCTCATCTTCGATGAGGTGATCACCGCCTTCGGCCGCTTGGGCCACGGTTTCGCCGCCGAGCGCTTCGGCGTTCTCCCCGACATGATCACCTTCGCCAAGGGCGTCACATCGGGTGCCGTCCCGATGGGCGGCGTCATGGTGCGCCAGCACATCTACGACGCCTTCATGAACGGGCCCGATCACGTGATCGAACTCTTCCACGGCTATACCTATACGGGCCATCCGATCGCCGCCGCGGCGGGCGTCGCAACGCTTGAAGTTTATAAGGAAGAGGGCCTGTTCGAACGCGCGCTCAAGCTCGAAGACAAATGGGCGGATGCCGCGATGTCGCTTAAAGGCGCCCCCAATGTCGCCGACATCCGCACCATCGGGCTTGTCGCCGGCATCGACCTTGATCCCATCGCTGGCACGCCCGGCAAGCGCGCCTATGACGCGATGGAGAAGGGCTTCCACGATTTCGGCATCATGCTCAGGATCACCGGCGATACGCTCGCGCTCTCTCCGCCGCTCATCATCAAGGAAGAAGAGATCGACGAAATCTTCGCCGACCGCCTGCCGAAAGTGCTGAAAGCGGTCGCATAAATATCTCCGCCGAATGGTGCCGGCCCTGAGAGTAAGCTACTCTCGAGGTCAAGAAGTGATTCGGCATGAGGCGGATGCTGATGAGGAGGCCTTCAGGGTCGGTGGCAGTCGCGCTCTTAGGCGCGCTCATCCTCATCGTGGCTTCGGCGGCGGGCGCCGCGGCCTATGAGTATCTCGGCGGAATCGAGCCCGGGCTTGCGGCTGGCGCGCTGGCACTTGCAGCGGCGATCGGTGCGATCGTCCTCATCCGCGACCAATCGGTTCAGCGCCGGTTGACGGAACTCGCAAGCCTCCGGGGGGAAATCCGGCGGCTCCGCCTCGATTTCGAGCGCCTCATCCGCCGCGTCGACGATCTCGAAGAGGAGGAACCGCCGGGCGAGGAGGATAGGCCGCAGCCCCTTCTTGCCGAACTCGACGAACTCCGGCGCACGCTTGGAACCTTCGCCTCTTCGCATGTGAAGGTGCAGCCTCCGCCCCAGATCGAACTGCCGTCAGTTGCCATATCCGACCATTCCCTCGAACTATTCCTCGAGCCCGTGGTCGCACTCGTGAATGGCCGCACCATGCATTATCGCGCCGCGATCGTGCTCGAGGCGCCGGATGGCCGGCATGTCCCTTACGAAGAACTGTCAGAGAGGCTTGACGCCCACGCCTTGCGCTCATCGCTTGACGTTCACTGCCTCGCCCGCGTGCTGCCGATCACCCGCAAGCTCGTGCTGAGACGCCAGAACACGCTCGTTTTCGTACCGGTCGGCGGGGAGACTCTCGCCAATGCCGATGCGATGCGCCAGCTTGCGGCCTTGCTTCGATCGGATGAAGGCTTCGCAGCCTCCATCGCCTTCGAGATCGACCATGGCGTGATGGCCGGGCTTTCGGCCGATGGCGTCGAGGGGTTGGCGGCACTTGCCCGCCAGGGGGCGGCCATGGCGCTCACGCGCGCTGAGCCGGAGGGGATCGACCTTGCAGCCCTGCGCAATCTCCGCTTCGCCTTCCTGTCCTTCCCGGCGGCGAGCCTGCCCAAGACGATGCTCGGCAAACCGGCATGGTCGAGCCTTGCGCGCTTTGCCGGCGATCATGGATTTGTGATCGAGGTCCGTGGCCTCGACACCGCCGAGGAAGCTGCTCGTGCGAAGAAATGGGCGCAACTCGGCAGCGGGCGCGCCTTCGCGCCGCCGCGCCGGGTGAGGAGCGATGCCGGCGCCCTGGGTTCATTCAGCGCCGCCGCTTGATGCAGGACCTTTCGGACCGGTATCCGGTCTGGCTTTGCGATGTCTGGGGCGTCGTCCATGACGGCATCGCAGGCTTTTCCGTTGCGATCGATGCGCTCGTGCGCCACCGCCGCAATCGCGGCATCGTCATTCTTCTTACCAATGCGCCTAGGCCCCGCGAAGATGTCGCTGGTCAGCTGTCGAGCCTTGGGGTCGGCAAGGAGGCCTACGACCTCGTCATCACATCGGGCGACGTCACTCGCGAGCTTGTCGGCCGGCATGCGGGCGGCAGGATCTTTCATCTCGGGCCCGAGCGCGACTTAGGCCTCCTGCGCGGGCTGGCGGTCGATCTGACCGGTCTTGGGGAAGCGGAAGCGGTCGTGTGCACCGGCCTCTTCGACGACACGAGCGAGACCCCGGATGACTATACGCAGCTGCTCAACCAGATGCGCGAGCGCGATCTCGAAATGATCTGCGCCAATCCCGACAAGCAGGTGCGCCGCGGCGCAGCGCTGGTCTATTGCGCGGGCGCGATAGCAGAGCGGTATGAGGCGATGGGCGGGCGGGTCGCAATGGCGGGAAAGCCCTTTGCGCCCATGTATGAGCTGGCGGCGAGCGAGGCCCAGCGCCTTCTCGGCCGTACGCCGGCAAAATCGCAGATGCTTGCGATCGGCGACGGTCCCGAGACCGACATCGCGGGCGCTGCCAATTTCGGTATCGACGCGCTGCTCATCGCCCATGGCGTGTCGCACGGAGAAGCGCCCGACGCGCTTGCGCAAAGAGTACGGGCGCTGATCCCCGGCGCGCGCATCATCCGCACGCTTGATGCGCTCAAGTGGGACTGAGCGGCGCGAGTTTTGGCAGGCCTTGTACATCACCGGCGGTCGGTTATGGTCCCGCGTCGGCCTGCAGCAACGATGAAAACAATGATCCAACATTTATTTTACTTCTGTCATCCCGGCGAAGGCCGGGACCCATTTCTCAGAGTGACGGATTCCCCAAGACACCTTCCGGCCCTAGCGTGGGTCCCGGCT
>JBKOZY010000068.1:0-3481 GCA_046726135.1 Pseudomonadota bacterium
GCGTATGGGCGAGCGCCACCGCCCACGGCGTATCGAACAGGCCGACCGCCGAATAGAGTTGATAGAAGGGGAGTGCGAACACCGCCGGCGGCGCCATGCGGTTGGTGAGGAGCCAGAAGAACAGATGCTTGTCGCCAAGGAAGCGATAGCGCGAGAAGGCGTAGGCCGCGGGCAGGGCGACCGCGACCGACAGGATGGTGTTGATGATCACATATTCGAGCGAGGCAATATAGCCATTGTACCAGGAGGGATTGGTAAAGATGACCTTGTAGTTTTCGAGGGTGAAGCTGTGTGGCCACAGGGTGAAGCCGCCGAGGATCTCGTTGGTGGTCTTGAACGACATGTTGAGCAGCCAATAGATTGGCAGCAGCAGAAAGATGATGTAGATCGTCGGAACCAGATAGCGGGCGCGCATTGTCACTTCGCCTCATTCCGTGTCATCAGCGTGTAGAACAGCCAGCTCAGCAGCAGGATGATCAGGAAGTAGATGATCGACATCGCTGCCGCCGGGCCGAGGTCGAACTGGCCGAGCGCTGTCTTGACCAGGTCGATCGACAGGAAGGTCGTGGAATTGCCCGGGCCGCCGCCGGTCAGCACCACCACCTCGGTGTAGATCATGAAGGAGTCCATGAAGCGCAACAGGATGGCGATGGTCAGCACGTAGCGGAGCTTCGGCAGCTGAATATAGCGGAACACCGCCCAGGGCCGTGCCGCATCGATCCGGGCCGCCTGGTAATAGGCATCGGGGATGGACACGAGCCCGGCAAAGCACAGAAGCACGACGAGCGAGGTCCAGTGCCAGACATCCATCAGGATGACGGTGAACCAGGCTGAGATCGGCTGGCGCGTGTAGTTGTAGGTGATGCCGAGGGCATTGATCGCCTTGCCGAGCAGGCCGATCTCGGGCAGCGCCATGATGTTCCACATGGCGCCGACCACGTTCCATGGAATGAGGAGCGGCAGCGCCATCAGGACCAGGCAGACCGACACCCAGGGACCGCGCCGCGGCATCGCCAGAGCGATGGCGAGTCCGAGCGGGATCTCGATGGCGAGCACGATGGCGGTGAACAGGATCTGCCGCAGCAGCGCCTCGTGGAAGCGGCTGGAGTTCAGGATCTCCTGGAACCAGCGGACGCCCGACCAGAAGAAGACATTGTCGCCGAAGGATTCCTGGAACGAGTAGTTGACGACGGTCATCAGCGGGATCACGGCATTGAACGCCACCAGCGCCACCACCGGCAGGACGAACAGCCACCCGAACTGATTGACGGTTTTTCTCACGTCACCACCCATCCGTCCTGATAGATCCGTGTATGATCGGCGGCGAAGTGCACGAAGGCTCGGCCCTCAGGCACCGCCTCACCCTCGCGCACCAGGAGCTTGATGGTGCTGCCGGCGGCGCGCGACTCGACGATCTGGTAGCGCCCGGCGTCGAGCACCTTGACGATGTCCACCGGGATGCCGTCCTGAGCCAGCCGGACGAATTCCGGACGCACGCCGAGCTCCAGCATCTTGCCATTGCCGCGATAGGCTGCGGCATTGGCGCTGTCGACCGGCCGACCAGCGAACACCGCCACACCATCCTCGACCTGGCATGGCAGCACATTCATGCCCGGCGAACCGATGAAATGACCGACAAAGGTGTGCTTCGGGACCTCATAGAGCTCGACCGGCGTGCCGATCTGCACGATCTCGCCATCCTTCATCACCACAACCTGGTCGGCAAAGGTCAGCGCCTCGGTCTGGTCATGGGTGACGTAGATCATGGTGCGGCGGATGCGCCGGTGAAGCTCGCGCAGCTTGGAGCGCAGCACCCATTTCAAATGAGGATCGATGACGGTCAGCGGCTCGTCGAACATGATGACATTGACGTCTGAGCGGACGAGCCCGCGGCCGAGCGAGATCTTCTGCTTGCCGTCAGCGGTCAGGCCCGAGGCACGCTGCTTGAGCGTCGCCTCGAGCTCGAGCATCGCGGCGATCTCATGCACCCGCGTGTCGACCTGAGCCTCGGGAACGCCGCGGTTTCGCAACGGAAAGGCGAGATTGCCGTAGACGGTCATGGTGTCGTAGATGACCGGGAACTGGAACACTTGCGCGATGTTGCGCTCCTCCGGGCTCTTGTCGGTCACATCGACGCCGTCGAACACGATGCGGCCTTCGGTTGGTCTGAGCAGGCCGGAGATCAAATTGAGGAGCGTGGTCTTGCCGCAGCCGGAAGGGCCGAGCAGCGCATAGGCTCCGCCATCGGCAAGCTCGAGCGTCATGCGCCTGAGCGCCCACACCACCTCGCCATCGGCCATGGTGCCATAGGTGTGGCGAAGATCCTCGAGCGTAATCCTAGCCAAGGGCACCTCCCGCGATGAGCCGGCCTTCCTCGTCGAAGAAGAAGCTCTCGTCGACATCGACGTAGAGCTTGGCGGTGCTTCCCACCTCGAAGGGATGGATGCCATGCGACTGCGACACCCAGGTGCGCCCGTTGAGATCGAAATGCACGATGCTCTCCGAGCCGGAGAGCTCGGTCACCAGCACTCGCCCTTCGATCGGTGCAAGACGCGCCCTCCCGGATGCCGCCGTGATGTGATGGGGACGGATGCCCCAACTGTATGACCCGTCGGGGATCGCCGCGCCGACCTTGCCGGCGGGCAGGCGGACGCTGTCGCCGATCAGGATCTCATTGCCTTGCTTGACGATGGGCGCGGTATTGATCGGTGGGTCGGAGAAGACGCGGGCGGTGGTGATGTCGTCCGGATGGCGGTAGATGTGAGCGGTGGGGCCATACTGCGTCACCCGGCCTTCATGCAAGGTCGCGGTATTGCCGCCGAACAGCAAGGCCTCGGTGGGCTCGGTGGTGGCATAGACGACGATGCAATTTCGCCCGCCGAACAGTTTGGGCAGCTCGTCGCGCAGCTCCTCGCGCAGCTTGTAGTCGAGATTGGCGAGCGGCTCGTCGAGCAGGATGAGGTCGGCGTCCTTGGCAAGGGCGCGGGCGATCGCGGTGCGCTGCTGCTGGCCGCCTGACAGCTCGTTCGGCCTGCGATCGAGCAGCGGTGTCAGATGGAGGAGATTGGCCGTGCGCTTGACCCGGGCGTCGATCTCGGCTTGCGGCATTCGCGCCACTCTGAGCGGCGAGGCGATGTTCTCATAGACGGTGAAGTTCGGGTAATTGATGAACTGCTGATAGACCATCGCGACATTGCGCTTCTGCACCGGTACGGTGCTGACATTCTTGCCGCGGAAGAACACCTCGCCGGAGGTTGGCCGCTCGAGACCGGCCATCAGCTGCATCAGTGTCGTCTTGCCGGCGCGCGTCGTCCCGAGGAGCACGTTGAAGCTGCCCTCGGCGAAGGTGAGGTTGGACTCGTGAATGTGAATGTCGGCGCCGACCCGCTTGACGACATTCTTCAATTCCAGGGACATGACAATGCACAAGCTTTCCTGTCAGGCGCCCGCCGGGTGTCACCAGGGCTCGCAGGCTCCGGAG
>JBKOZY010000069.1:0-2633 GCA_046726135.1 Pseudomonadota bacterium
CTCCCCTTCTATCAACTCTATTCGGCGGTCGGCCTGTTCGATACGCCGTGGGCGGTGGCGCTCGCCCATACGCTGTTCAACATTCCGCTGGCGGTGTGGATTCTCGAAGGCTTCATGTCTGGCGTGCCCAAGGAGCTCGATGAAACCGCCTATGTCGACGGCTATTCCTTCTGGCACTTCTTCATCCGCATCTTCATGCCGACCATTGCCGCCGGCATCGGCGTCGCCTGCTTCTTCTGCTTCATGTTCTCCTGGGTCGAGCTGCTTCTGGCGAAGACCCTGACCTCAGTGGCGGCAAAGCCGATCGCCGCGCTGATGACCAAGACTGCCAGCACGTCTGGATATGAGCTCGGGCTCCTTGCGGCCGCGGGATCGCTCACCCTGATCCCCGGCGCGGTGGTCATCTATTTCGTGCGCAACTACATCGCCAAGGGCTTCGCCCTCGGGCGCGTATAACAGGAGGAACCGCGCGATGATGGACGCGTTCTCCGGCTTGTCGTGGATGGCCTGGACCTGGCCGACTGCGGCCTTCTTCCTGTTCATTCTCCTGTGCTTCATCGTCATGTCGGTGTGGGAATATCACGCGCCCGGGGGCGGCCCGCGTCATGGCATTCTCGGGCTCGACACCACCCGCGGCGACCGGCTGTTCATCTCGCTGCTCGGCACCGCCTATATCATGCTGGCTTGGCTCGGTTTTCTTGGCCCGCCGCTCTATGCTCCGCTGGTGATTGCGATCCTCTATGCGATCGCGGTGTTCCTTTGGGTGTGAGCTGCCATGCGCTCCTATGTTCTGGCCATCGATCAGGGAACAACGTCGTCGCGGGCCATCGTCTTCGACGACAAGCTGCATGTGGTTGCGGTGGCGCAGGAGGAATTCACCCAGCATTTTCCGCGTCCCGGTTTCGTCGAGCATGAGCCTGAGGAGATCTGGGCGACGGTGCTGTCCACCAGCCGCAATGCCATCGCCAAGGCCGGCATCGGCGCCGCCGAGATCGTCGCCATCGGGATCACCAATCAGCGCGAGACCACGCTGATCTGGGAACGTGACACCGGCCGGCCGATCCACCGCGCGATCGTCTGGCAGGACCGCCGCACCGCCGATCGCTGCCAGGCGCTCAAGAGCGCCGGCTACGAGCCCGGGATCACCGCCAAGACCGGGCTGCTCCTCGACCCCTATTTCTCCGGCACCAAAGCGGCCTGGATGCTCGACACGGTCCCCGGCGCCCGGGAACGCGCGGCACGCGGCGAATTGTGCTTCGGCACGGTCGACAGCTTCCTGATCTCAAGGCTCACCGGTGGCAAGGTGCACGCAACCGATGCCACCAACGCGTCGCGCACATTCCTGCTCGACATTCACGGTGGGGGTTTTGACGACGAGCTCTTGTCGATCTTCGACGTGCCGCGGCCCATGCTGCCGGAGGTCAAGGACAGCGCCGCGCTCTATGGCACGACCGTGCCCGAGCTGTTCGGCGGCCCGGTGGCGATCCGCGGCGTGGCCGGCGACCAGCAGGCGGCGACCATCGGTCAGGCCTGCTTCGAGCCCGGCATGCTGAAGTCGACTTACGGCACCGGCTGCTTTGCGCTGCTCAATACCGGGCGGCAGAGCGTCATGTCGCGCAACCGGCTTCTCACCACCATCGCCTACCAGCTGGCCGGCGAGCGCACTTACGCGCTCGAGGGCTCGATCTTCGTCGCCGGCGCCGCGGTGCAATGGCTGCGCGACGGCCTCAAGATCATTCCCGATGCCGCCGCCACGGCGCCGCTGGCCGCCGCCGCCGATCCCGACCAGCCGGTCTATCTGGTGCCGGCCTTTGTCGGTCTTGGCGCTCCCTGGTGGGACGCCGAGGCGCGCGGCATCATCACCGGGCTGACCCGCGGCACCGGCACGGCCGAGCTTGCCCGCGCTGCGCTCGAGGCGGTGTGCTACCAGACGCGCGATCTCCTGGAGGCGATGCGCGGCGACTGGCAGGGCGGCACCGCCACCGGAACGGTGCTGCGGGTCGATGGCGGCATGGTCGCCTCCGACTGGACGATGCAGTTCCTCGCCGACATCATCGATGCGCCCGTCGACCGGCCCAAGATCCTCGAGACCACGGCGCTCGGCGCCGCCTATCTCGCCGGGCTCGATGCCGGGCTCTATCCCGCGCCTGCGGAGTTCGCCAAGGGCTGGCAGCTCGAGCGACGCTTCACGCCGCAGATGGACGAGGCCACGAGGGCACGCAAATTCGCCGGCTGGCGGGATGCGGTGTCGCGGGCGCTGTCGCGAGGGGTGTGAGGGGGCGGTTACACCCGATCACTTGCTGCAGTTGCCGGCTCTTTCCTTGGCGAGGCACTCGTTGTCCAGCTCTCCACTTGAAGGCCGGCCAGTCGTCGTCACTTCCTCGTAATTGCTGGTTGGCCAATCTCTGCAATTCCTGCACCAATGCCAAACATCACTGCCCTTGCGTCGTCGATAGGTCGGCATCTGAGATCCCTCATTAGCGTAATAAACCAGTCAAATGTAATGCTGTTCTTCTTTATGCTCCACTTCACCTATGCTCGGAGAAAGCATCTCACGGTAGAGTCTGGTTGAATGAAAGCAAAAAGCGCCTATCGCTATCGACTGGACCGGCGCTGGTCGGGCGGCGAGGGCC
>JBKOZY010000070.1:0-5897 GCA_046726135.1 Pseudomonadota bacterium
GGAGACCGGCCTCATCAAGCTCGTGGGCGACGGCAAGGCGCTGGCGCAGAATGTCGAGGTGCAGCGGGCTTATCTGGGGGTGGGACCATGACCAGCGCCTACATCCTCGAGCAGATCGCCAACGGCATCATCCTCGGCAGCATGTATGCGCTGATCGCCATCGGCTTCTCGCTGATCTACGGCATCGTGCGGCTGATCAACTTCGCCCATGGCGACATCGTCACCATCGGGGCCTTCACGATGCTGGCAAGCGTCGTTGCCCTCAACGCACCCTTTCCGCTGGCGGTGATCATCGTGCTAATCATCGGCGCCGGCGTCGGCATGCTGATCGAGCGCATCGCCTTCAGGCCGATGCGCGGGGCGCCGCAGGTGACCGGTTTCATCGCTTCGCTGGCGGTGGCGATCGTCATCGAGAACCTCGGCATCATGACGCTGACGGCGCAGCCGCGGAACTTCATCGTGCCGGCCTGGCTCAGCACCTTCATCCCGCTCGGCCCGCTGCAGGTCCGCGCCATCGATCTGACGATCGTTGTGCTGGCGATCGTCCTGATGGCGGCGCTGGCGCTGTTCGTGCGCTTCACCAAGGTCGGCATGGCGATGCGGGCGACGGCCGAGAACTACAATGTCGCGCGACTGATGGGCATCAATATCGACCGCATGATCATGCTGGCCTTTGCAATCGGCAGCGCGCTCGCTGCCGCCGCTGGGCTGATGTGGGGCAGCAAATACAGCCAGATCAGCCCGCTGATGGGGCTGATCCCCGGGTTGAAGGCGTTCGTAGCGGCGGTCATCGGCGGGGTCGGGTCGATCAGCGGCGCCATGCTGGGCGGCTATGTGCTGGGGCTGGCGGAAGTGCTGTTCGTCGGGCTGCTGCCGCCGGAATATTCCGGCTACCGCAACGTCTTCGTGTTCGCGACCCTGATCGTGATCCTGCTGGTCATGCCGAATGGCCTGCTCGGCCGCAGCACCGAGGAGCGGGCATGATGGAGCGGCGGTCGCCCCGGCTTGCCGCGCTTGGCGCCGCCCTCTTCGGCGCGGTGCTCGTCTATGGTGCGACTGCGACGCTCGATCCTTATCTGCTGTCGATCATCGCCTTTGTCGGCATCAATATCATTCTCGCGGTCAGCCTCAACATCACCAACGGGTTCACCGGCCTGTTCTCGCTCGGCCATCCGGCCTTTATGACGGTCGGCGGCTATGTCACCGCGATCCTGACGCTGCTGCCGGCGCGCAAGATCCGTCTCCTGCCGGATCTGCCCGCTGGATTTTCGCATATGCAATGGCCGTTCCTGCCGGCGCTGATTGCCGGCGGGGTCGTCGCGACGCTGGTCGCAGTCATTGTCGGCTTTCCGGTGTTGCGGCTGCGCGGGCATTATCTGGCGGTAGCGACGCTTGGGCTGATCTTCATCATCCAGGGCCTCGCCACCAATCTCGACGGCTATACGCGCGGGGCGCTCGGCCTCAACGGCCTGCCCGAGCTCACCAACCTGTGGTGGGTCTATGGCTGGGTGCTGGCGACGCTCTATGTCTGCTGGACGCTCAAACATTCCTCGCTCGGACGCACCATGCTGGCGATCCGCGAGAACGAGCTGGCAGCGGCTTGCCTCGGCGTGAAGATCACCCGGACTAGGTTCCTGTCCTTCGCGCTTGGCGCTTTCTTCGCGGGTGTGGCGGGTGGGCTGTGGGCCCATCTCGTCACGCTGGTGACGCCGACCTCCTTCACCTTCCTGCTGGCATTCCAGCTCGTCGTCATGGTGGTGCTGGGCGGCAGCGGCAGCATCACCGGGGCAGCGCTCGCGGCGGCGGTGTTGACGATTGCGACCGAGGCGCTGCATCCGGTCGAGGAGGCGGTCGGACTCTACGGCTTGAGCCAGATGCTGCTCGCCGTCGCCGTCCTCATGGTTCTCATCTTTCGGCCGCAAGGCCTCTTCGGAATGGCCGAGCCCGATCTCCTTGGCTGGATCGGAAAATCGCACGGCCGCCAACCGACCCGTTCCGGGTCCAAATGCCATAGGGAGGTGTGATTATGAAGTCGATGCTATCGAGATTGATGACGGTCGCTGCCGTCATCGGCCTGGTCGCGGCTGCGCCCCATGCCAGGGCGGCCGATCCGATCAAGATCGTGGCGCTCTACAATCTCAGCGCCGGCGGCCTGGCCTCGATCGACGGGCCGTCGCTCAATGGCGCCAAGCTGATGGCCAAGCAGATCAACGATGCCGGCGGGCTGCTTGGCGGGCGAATGATCGAGCTGACCGCCATCGATACCAAGAACGACCAGAAAGAGGCGGCAACCGGTGCCAAGCGCGCCGTTTCGATGGACGGCGTCGTCGCCGGCATCGGCCATAGCGACACGACATTCGCGCTGGCCTCGGCGCCGCTGTTCCAGGCGCAAGGGATTCCGTTCGTGACGTCCGGCGCCACCTCGCCAGACCTGCCGGACATGGTCGGAAGCGAGATGTTCCTCGCCTGCTTCGCCGACGATGTCCAGGCGCATGCGATGGCCGAATACGCCTACAACACGCTCGGCGTGAAAAACATCGTCATGTGGACCGACAACGCCATGGATTACACCAAGGGTCTGTCGAAATATTTCCAGGACCGCTTCACCCAGCTCGGCGGCAAGGTGCTGCTCAACGACGTCTATATGACCGAGGACAAGGATTTCTCGGCGCTGGTGTCGCGGCTCAAGGCCAATCCCGATGCGCAGGCGGTGTTTGCCTCCTCAGGCCCCGATACCGCAGGCATCATCATCAAGCAGATCCGCGAGGCGGGCATCAAGCTGCCGATCCTCGGCGGCGATGGCTATGACACCGAGCTCATCTCGACGGTGCCGGGACCGGATCTGTCGGATAACGTCTACTTCACCACGCATGCCTATGTCGGCCTCGACACCGGCCCGGCCAATGCGTTCCGCGAGGGCTATCAGAAGGCCTATGGCAACCCGCCGGAAAACGCCTTTGCAGCGCTCGGCTACGATGCCATGGGGCTGGTCGCCGATGCGATCAAGCGAGCCGGCTCGACCGATCCGGCGGCGATCACCAAGGCGCTCAACGAGACATCCGACTATCCGGCGGTCACCGGCAAGATCGCCTTCAAGAACGGCAGTCGGATACCGAGCAAGCCGGTCGCCATCATGTATGACGACCATGGCAAGGTGAATCTGAAGGCCACGGTGACACCGGAAGGCTGACCGAAGAGCCGTCGATGCCGCAGGCGGGCGTCATGCCTGCTTGCGGCGAAGGCGGTGCGAGACCCCCGATCTGGACAGCGTGATGCCATGAGCCGATTGCTTGGCCCCGACGATCCCGAGCCGGTGATCCTGCAGAATATCGCAGGCACCTCGCCGATCCTCTTTCTCTCCGATCACGCCGGTCTGGCGATCCCGCGACGCCTCGGAAGATTGGGCTTGAGCGAGGCCGAGCTCAACCGACATATCGGTTGGGACATCGGCATTCTCGGCGTCACCTCGCGGCTCGCTGATCTGCTGGGTGCCGCCTATGTTTACCAACCGTATTCCCGCCTGGTGATCGATTGCAATCGGCAGATCGGCTCGTCGCAGTCGATCATGGCGCGAAGCGACGGGACTGACGTCCCCGGAAATCATGGATTGAGCGCGGCCGACAAAGCAGCGCGCGAAGTCGAGATCATGCGGCCCTATCATGACGCGATCGACCGGCTGCTGGATCAGCGCGAGGCCGCAAACGTGCCGACGGCAATCATCTGCATGCACAGCTGCACGCCGCGACTTGCCGCCGATACGAAGTTTCGACCCTGGCATATGGGCGTCATCGCTCATGATGACTGGCGCATCGGCGAGTCGTTGCTGGCACTGCTCGCAGAGGAACCGGAGCTCTGCATCGGCCGCAACGAGCCCTACAATGTCGATATCGAAATGGACTACACCGTCCCGGTTCACTGCGAGGGCAGAGGGCTGCCCTATGTCGAGATCGAGATCCGTCAGGATCTGATCAGCGATGACGCCGGCCAGCAGGAATGGGCGGAGCGTCTGGCCCGCATCCTTCCCCGCGTGGTCGATCGTTCGGGAGTGCTCGGCGCATGAGGCGAGATCCATCGGCTTCGAGCGAGCGCAACAAGACGCAGGAACGCGGCGCGGAGAGCCGGCCGATCGCAGAACGCGTGCGGCGCAGCCTGCACCGCTACACGGTGGCGGAGCAACGTGTTGCCCGGGCGCTCCTCGACCACTATCCGGTGGCGGGGCTCGAAACGGTTGCGCGCTTCGCCAAGCGCGCCGGTACCAGCGGCCCGACCATTCTGCGCTTCGTCAACCGGCTGGGCTTCGCCAGCTATGCTGGGTTCCAGAACGCGCTGCGCAGCGAGGTGCAGAGCCAGCTTCAGAGTCCGCTGGCGCGCTATGCCGCACGGCCGAGCTGGGGCGATGGCAGCGATATCCATGAGCGGGTCGGACTGGCCATTTGCAGCAATATCGAGCGGGCGCTTCGCGGGTTGCCGAGCAAGGACTATGCCGAGATCACGCGGCTGATCTGCGACCCCGAGCGCGCCGTGTTCTGCCTGGGCGGTCGCTTCACCCAGATGCTCGCCACCTATTTCCATCATTGCCTGCGCGAGCTCAGGCCAGGTGCCCGGCTGGTCGGCGAGGGCAGCGCCAGCTGGGCCGACTATCTGCTCGACGTCAGGCGCGGCGATGTGCTGGTGGTGCTCGATTTCCGGCGCTATCAGCGCGACGTGCTGGAGTTTGCCAGCGGTGCCGCGGCGCAGGGCGCAGCGATCGTTCTCGTCACCGATATCTGGAACTCGCCGATCGCGGCGTTGGCCGGGCATGTCATCGCCTGTCCGGTCGAGGTCCCGACCGCGTTCGACAGCGCGGTTGGCGGCCTCGCGGTGGTCGAGGTGCTGATCGCCCTTGCCGTCGAGCGGCTGGGCGAGGGCGCCAAGCGGCGCATCGAGACGCTCGAGGTGCTGCGCAAACCCTTCCACCTTGAAAGCGCACCGCCTGGCGCCAACCGAAAGACGGCCGGAAACGGCAAATCAAGGAGGTCCGCACGATGAATCGCGAACCGCTGACGATGTTCTGCTATGCGGACATCTCGGGGCAGCTGCGCGGCAAGGGGTTCCCCACCCGTTATCTGGAGAAGCGGCTGAAGAGCGGTGTCGGCTGGACCCCGACCAACATCATGTTCACGCCGCTCGGCCCGATCGCGCCGTCGCAATGGGGCCCCTGGGGTGACGTGCTGATGATGCCTGCGCGCGACGCCGAGGCCAATGTCGATTTCGGCGACGGGCAAGCGAAAGAGCACTTCTTCCTCTGCGACATTCTCGAGACTGACGGCACGCCGTGGGATTGCTGCCCGCGCACGCTGCTGCGCAACGCTGCGGCCGATCTCCGCCACGAGACCGGCATCGTGATGCGGGTCGCCTATGAGCATGAGTTCGTCTATTCCGGCGGCAATGGTCGCGACGGCCACATGTATGCGCTCGATGCCGTCCGCCGCCATGGCAATTTCGGCGAGGTCTTCCTCTGGGCGCTCGACCAGTGCGGCGTCGAGGCCGACGGCTATCTGGCGGAGTTCGCCCTCGATCAGTTCGAGGTGACCTTTCCACCCGAGGAGCCGATCGTTGCCTGCGACAAGGCGATCATGGTGCGCGAGATGGCGCGGGCGACGGCCATGCGCTTCGGCCAGACGGTGACATTCTCGCCGCGCGTCTCGACCACCGGCATCGGCAACGGGTTGCACATTCACATGAGCCTGTGGGACGAGGCCGGCAAGCCGCTGAGTCATGATCCCAAGGGACCCTATGGCGTCAGCGCGACGGCGGCCAAGTTCCTCGCCGGCATTCTCCAGCACATGCCGGCGCTGTGCGCCTTCACGGCGCCGACGCCGGTTTCCTATCTCCGCATGGTGCCGAACACCTGGAGT
>JBKOZY010000071.1:0-3224 GCA_046726135.1 Pseudomonadota bacterium
CCATCCAGCCGGCGGCATGCATGATGAGATTGCCGCCGCCCATGATTGCTCCCCAGAGCGAGAACACCGACTCGTAGGCTGCCTGGGCGTCGACGGCGTTGGCCGCACAGGTATTCGAGGTTCGGTAGGGCAGCCGGTAACGGCGCGCCATCTGGCCGCCGGCGATCGCCGCCTTCATGTATTCGGGCGTCCCGAAGGCAGGCGCTCCCGAACGCATGTCGACATTCGAGGTGAAGCCGCCATAGATGAAGGGGGCGCCGGGCCGCGCCAGCTGGTTCAGGGCAAGGCCGGCCAGCGCCTCGGCATTCTGCTCGGCAAGGGCGCCGGCGAGGGTCACCGGCGCCATCGCGCCGGCCAGCGTGAATGGCGTGACGCAGGTGATCTGGCCGTGGCGGGCCATCTCGATCACGCCCATCGCCATCGGGCCATCGAGCTTCAGCGGCGAGTTGGTGTTGATCATGGTGAAGACCGACGGCTCGGTCAGGAACCGCTCCGGCGACACGCCGCGGGCGATCCGCGCCATCTCCATGCCGTCGAACAGCCGGGCGCGGCCGGTCGAGGCGGTGAACAGGACCTTGTCGGAGAGCAGCACCTTGTTCAGGCCGATCCGCAGATGCCGCACCGAGGCATGGACATCGAGCGCATCCGTCGAGCCGCCGCCGGCGGTGTGAATGCAATTGAAATGCTGCGCCAGCCGGATGAAGTTGGCATTGTCCTCGAAGGTGCCGGGGCGCCGGCCGTGATCGGCATCGGAGCAGTTGGGCGGCCCGCCGACCGGCGCGAAGGCGATCCAATTGCCGCCGATGCGGATCGACCGGTCGGGGTTGCGCGCATGGAAGGTGAATTCCGCGGGCGCCGTCCCGATGCCGGCCTCGACGATGTCGCGGCCGATGCGGACGCGCTCGCCGTCGACGATGGCCCCGGCCCTTGAAAAGATCTGCCGCGCCTCGGGATTGAGGATGTCCATGCCGATCTCCTCGAGGAGATCGAGCGATGCCTTGTGGATGGTCTCGATCTGATCGTCGGAGAGGAGGCGCAATGGCGCGAAATGCCGGCGCGGCTGCTTCCATGGCAGCTGAGCCAGGGGTGCCTTCTCACCGCTGCTGCGCCGCTGCCGCCTGTTGCGCCGTTCGTCCACCACGCCCATCATCAGCTCCGATCATCATTGGTCGGCAACCAACATAGACCCGGCCACAATGGTGTCACAAGCCGGGGGCAGCGTGCGCCGCCATGACCGACCTCACACTGTTCCATGCGAGCCCGTCGCGCTCCTCCATCACGCTGTGGATGATGGAGGAGCTTGGCCAACCCTACGATCTGAAGCTCATCGACCTTGCCAAGGGCGATCAGCTGACGGCGGATTATGCCGCCCTCAATCCGATGGGCAAGGTCCCTGCCCTCAGCCACAAGGGCGTGATGGTGACCGAGGTCGCGGCGATCTGCACCTATCTCGCCGACGAGTTCCCCAAGGCGGGCCTCAACACTCCGGTCGGCCGGCCGGAGCGCGGGGTCTATCTCAAATGGCTGTTCTTCGGTCCGAGCGTGTTCGAGCCGGCGATGACCGACAAGAATTATCCGCGCGCCAGCGAAGCGCCGGCACGGGCGATCGGCTGGCGGCCGCTGCCGCAGGTGCTCGACGTCATCGAGAGCGGCCTGAAGCCCGGCCCCTTTCTCATGGGGAACCAGTTCACCGCCGCCGATGTGGTGGTCGGCTCGGGCATCCGCTGGGGCATGATGTTCGGCATGGTCGAGCCACGGCCGCGCCTCAAGGCGTATGTGGCGCATCTCGAGGAGCGCCCGGCGCTCAAGCGGGCCGGCGAACGCGATGCGGCGTTGCGGCAGCCGGGTTAGAAGTCCGTCGGCACGCCGCCCTCTTCCTTGCGCTTCCTGACAAAAGCTGCGAGCTCCTCGGCGATCGCCTCATCCATCGGCGGCTGCTCATATTGTGCGAGCGCCTGGCGATAGAGCTGGTTCGCCTTGTGGTGCGCCTCGGGCTTGCCGGCCGCCACCCATTGCTGGAAGTTCCGCCAGTCGGAGATGAGCGGCGCATAAAAGGCGTGTTCATAGCGCGCCAGCGTGTGGGCGGCGCCGAAGAAGTGCCCGCCGGGACCGACCTCGCGAATGGCATCGAGCCCGAGCGCCTCGCTGTCGACCGCGAGCGGCGCCAGGAACGCCTCGATCATCTGGATGAGATCGCAATCGAGCACGAACTTCTCGAAGGAGGCGACCAATCCGCCCTCCATCCAGCCGGCGCCATGCAGCACGATGTTGCCGCCGCCCATCACCGCGCCCCAGAGCGAGAACACCGATTCATAGGCCGACTGGGCATCGACCGCATTGGCGGCGCAGGTGTTCGAGGTGCGATAGGGAAGTCCGTAGCGGCGGGCCAGCTGGCCGCCAATGATCGCCGCCTTCATATATTCCGGGGTCCCGAAGGCGGGTGCTCCCGACTTCATGTCGACGTTGGAGGTGAAGCAGCCATAGATGAAGGGCGCACCCTTGCGCACCACCTGCGTCATCACCAGACCGGCCAGCGCCTCGGCATTCTGCTCGACCAGCGCGCCGGCGAGCGTGACCGGCGCCATGGCACCGGCAAGGGTGAACGGCGTGACGCAGATGATCTGGTTCCGCGCCGACATCTCGATAATGCCCTGGAGCATCGGCACATCGAGCTTCAAAGGCGAGTTGGTGTTGATGATTGAGAAAAGCGAGGGCTCGCGCTCGAGCTCATCGGCGGAGATGCCCCGGGCGATGCGGGCGATCTCGATGCCGTCGGTGATGCGCTCCTTGCCGAGCGAATAGGCATGAAACGGCTTGTCGGTCATGACCGCCATAGCCTGCAGCGCATCGAGATGGCGGATCGCAGGATGAAGGTCGATCGGCTCGACCGGATAGCCGGAGACGAAATCGATACAGTTGAAGAGCTGCGCCAGCTTGAGGAAATTTTCGAAATCGGCACGGTTGCCGGTACGCCGCCCGCCCTCGAGATCGGAGCAATTGGGGGCGCTGGCCACGGTTCCGAAATTGATCGATGCGCCGCCGATCGCGAGATCGTTCGCCGGATTGCGGGCGTGGAACACGAAGCTCGACGGCGCGGTCCGAAGCGCGCTCTCGACCAGCTCGCGGGGAAAGGTCACCCGGCTGTCGCGCACCTCGGCTCCTGCGGCTTTGAGGCGGTCGCGGGCCTCCGGCAGCATCACCTCCATGCCGATCTCGCGCAGCAC
>JBKOZY010000072.1:0-1789 GCA_046726135.1 Pseudomonadota bacterium
GTCTTCGTTCGGTTTGGTTGACCGACGCCCGCTCATCGCGCGGGGGTGCGTGCCGCTCTATGTTTTCTCGCGATCAGGCATGCAAGCACGACCATGCTGACGCAATGAAAAATCGGATGTAGGGTCCTGCTGTCCTTCGGCAACAGGAGGAAACCGTGCGATCTGTGGTCGTGGCCCTTTCGATCGCGCTTGCGAGCGCCAGCGTCTTCCCCGTTAAAGCCGCCTCGCCCGACGATCTCGACCGAATTGCCAAGAGCGAGATCTGCCCTGCGGACTTGCGGACCTATCAGCGCATTCCGCTCGCCGAGGCCTGTCCCGATCACATCAACGGCACGTCGCCCGACCAATCGGTCCAGTGTCGCGACGATTGGTCGAAGGATGATGCAAGGATCGCTCGCTACAACCTCTTCATGCAGAGTTGCAGCGCCAAACTCGCCGCAGTCGGCGAGAAGGCCGGAAAGTCCGGCGGCCGCTCGACGGTCTGGAAACAGCACGGGGCGAGTCCCTCGGAGATTCTGAGCTATCCGCCAAGACCGTCGACCAGCATCGCCAAGGGTGATGAAGACCGGATTCCGTCAACCTCCATTCAGCCGGCCTCGGCGCAGCCGACTTGCATGGACGCTTGCATGGTGAACAAGACCATGCGGGGCACCGATCCAGGATCGCCCGCGCGCAAGGCATTGTGCCTGTTCAGCTGCGGCATCAACCAATAGCGGGCGATCGCGACCGACCACTCGGCAACACCCGGTTGCAAGGTTCAGAACGGCTCTTCGGCGGCGACCACCTCACCGATCGAGTAGCTCCATTCGAGCTCGCGGACGTGCCGGCGATTTGGCAGCCGCCCATAGGCCGCCACCGCCCGCGCCTCGCCCGGTGGTATGTTGACAAAGAGGGGGAATTCGAGATTGGCGACTTTCTCGCAGGCTCCCGCCGGGTCGCGCCGCGCGCAGTCGCGAATCTCGGCCTCGAGGGTGATCTGCGCCACCGTTGCCTCAGGATGGTGGTTTTCCACCCTGCCTGTGAGCTTGAAGATCTCATCGCCCACCAGCTGCATATCCTTCAATTCGATCTGGTCCCTCGAAATCACCGACTCCAGCTTTTGCTGCTCTTGCTGGCGCTGCAGATAGCTCGAGCCGATATACCAAACGATCCCTCCCACCACGGCAACGAGGCAGCCGACCGTAATGATGAGCGCTCTCTTGGACGGCACGAAAGACGCGGCGACGGAGAGGACCGCGAGCAGCAGGATTGCAGCCGCAATATCGATGAGATAACCCATGTCGGCTGATCTAGCATTGCGCGCGCAAGGGAGAAAGCTGCTCCTGACCTGGTCTCAGTCAGCTCCGGTTCGCGACATCGCCGCAGGTCGCCTGCCCTCGATCGACATTCTGCGCGGGTTGGTGATGGTGCTGATGGCGCTCGATCACACCCGTGATTTTTTCGGCAATAGCGGTGCAAACCCGCGCGACGTGGCCGATCCCGCGCTCTTTCTCACGCGCTGGATCACCCATTTCTGCGCGCCGACCTTCATTTTCCTGGCCGGTCTGTCCGCCTGGCTCTATGGCCGGCACGGGCGCACCGCCCGGGACGTCAGCCGCTTTCTCCTGACCCGTGGCCTGTTTCTCATCGTCATTGAATTCACCATCGTCCGGCTGGCCTGGTCCTTTTCGTTCGACCTGCAGTTCTTCAGCGCGCAAGTCATCTGGGTCATCGGCGCCTCGATGGTGACGCTCGCGCTGCTGATCCACCTTCCCTCCTCCGCCCTTCTCGCCTTCGGTCTCATCATGAT
>JBKOZY010000073.1:0-5063 GCA_046726135.1 Pseudomonadota bacterium
CGCCTCGAGCGCATGCCGTTTCTCGGTGGCGAAGCTGTGCCGGATATAGACTGCGCCGGTAATCGTCTTGCCAATCTCGCTGGCATGGTTCAACACGCGGGCTACGATATTCTCTCCGATTCCCATGGCGGCCATCTGCGATGCGACGGTCCTGCGAAGGTCGTGGGGCGTCGCGGGATTTTCCTTTAAGCCGAGTTCTTTCAATGCCCTGCGCATCGTTCGGGCAATCCCTTGAGGGTCAAGGCACCCTGATCGCTGCCTGCTCGGGAACACGAATTTCGACCCTCCTGACATCGTCATCGCCAGCTTGGATAGCTCGACCGCCAATGGTGACAACGGCACGAAATGGGACTTGCGATTTTTAGTTCGCGATGCCGGGATCTGCCATTCTGCCCGGTCGATATCGAACTCGGATTTTAAGGCGCCGCACACCTCACCCATACGTTGACCGGTCACCAAAGCGAGCCGCAGGGCGAGTTTGATGCTATCGGCTATTCGAGCCTCGTCCAGGCCGGTCCAGAAGGATCGTATCTCTGCCTCCGATAGAGCCCGATCTCGGGCGTGCTCCTTGACGCGCAGCGTGATGCCCAAGGCGGGATTTGCTGACAGATAGCCCTCGCCCACTGCCCAATTGAATGCCCGGCGGACGGCCGCCAACGCCCGATTAGCCGAGATACCAGCACCGCGATCCTTTATTGCATTGAGGATGGCCAGAATGTCGGTTCTCTTGACCTTGTCGATTTTTATGCTGCCGATCGTCGGCCGTACGTCTTTTTGGAATATTCGGTTAACCTCATACGCCCACTTCCTTGAAGCTGGCGGGGCATCGGCCAGATAGCGATCCAGGAGCTGGTCGACCGTCTCAGTCTGCTTGAGAGCCTGCACAGCACCAGCGGGATCTGCCCCGGCCGCGATCTTCTCCTTACAACCGGCCGCCGCGGCGCGGGCTTCCTTCAGGCCCATAACCGGGAACTTCCCTAGGGTGACGCGCCGCCGCCGCTGATCGCCCTGCCGGCGGTATAGAAACGCCCAAGACTTCGCCCCTCTCGGTGTGACCCGCAAGAAAAGACCGGCATTGTCAGGGTCAATGAAATCCGTTCGAACATCAACCCGGACCGCTTCAATCCATCGCGTGGTGAACTTCTTGGCCATCGCTATGCTAGCTGTTATTCAGCTCGGAGGCAGCATACACCCCTGCGGGGTTCCATATGGGGTTCCATTTCTGCGCAACTATATGAGACAACCTAGCACATCATGGAAGAAATTTTCATGCGGTTTTCAGCTGTTAGATTTTTCACACTGTTTCAGTTAAACTCAGGAAATACCGCTTGAACCTGATCGAGCATCAGGAGGCAGGCATGTTGGGGTATTTTAAGATCGCATGAGACGGCTGGCTGTCGCTCTGTCTTTGGCATTGCTCGCGCTGGCGGCGCCGGTTTCGGCGCGCGATCTTGCGAGCGCGATCGGCGAGAGGCTGTTTCAGCGGAACTGGGTCGGCGCGCCGGCTTCGACCAAGGCGGCCGATGGGCTCGGGCCGCTCTACAACGCCCGTAGCTGTGCCGGTTGCCATGGCAGGGATGGCAGCGGCGGGGAGGCGCGCGTGTTGCGTTTGCAAAGCAAGGACGGGCGGCCGGACCCGGTGTATGGCGTGCAGATCCAGGACAAGGCGCTGGCGGGCCTCACGCCGGAAGGAACGGTCGCCTTTGTGAAGACGACAGCGGGCGACCGTCCGGTCATGCACGCCTCGGTCAAGCTTTCCGGACCGCCGATCGATCGCCGCACCGTCATGACGGTGCGCCTGGCGCCGGATCTCGCAGCGGTCGGCAGGATCGCCCAGGTCAGCGATGCGGCGATCCTTGCCCATGCCGATCCGGATGATCGGAACGGCGATGGCCTATCGGGGCGCGCCAATATCGCGAAGGCCGATGGCACGCCGATGCTCGGGCGCTTCGGCTGGCGTGCGACGGGAACGAGCCTCGACCGTCAGATCGAGGCGGCGTTCGTCACCGATCTCGGCATGTCGACACAGGATGTGCCGCGGCCGGCCGGCGACTGCACGGCGGTGCAGGTCACATGCCTCAGCGCACCCGATGGTCGTGATGGCGAGCGTCAGGAGATCGCACCGGAGATCGTGGCAGCGCTTCGCGATTTTCTCGTGAAGCAACGGCCGGCACCGGCAGCGCAGCAGCAGGATCAGCATCACCTCTTTGCGCAGCTCGGCTGCGCCGGCTGCCATGTGCCGGAGCTTGCGGCGGCGCAAGGCGGCAAGGTCACGATCTTCTCCGATCTCCTGCTGCATGACATGGGACCCGGCCTGTCGGACGGAACGGGGGAAGGCGGCGCCAATCCTGGCGAATGGCGTACTGCCCCGCTCGTCGGACTTGGTCGACCCGGTCGGCGCCTGCTGCATGACGGGCGGGCATGCTCGGCGGATCAGGCGATCCGCTGGCATGATGGCGAGGCCTTGGCGGCCCGGCGGCGTTATGAGACGCTGGACGCATCGCTCAGGCAGTCGCTGCTCAACTATCTCAACGGTTTATGATGCGGGCCCTGTGCTTGCTGGCAACGTTCATCCTTCTCTGCAGCCCCGTACAGGCCGCGACGTCAGAGGACTATGCAAATGCGGTGACGCGGGTCGTCGAAGGGGCCATCGTGCCGGCCTTCGGCGCCCTTGAGACGGCGACTGCGAAGCTCAAGCCGGCGACCGAGTCCTTTTGCCAACAACCCGACCATGCGCACCGCGAGGCGCTGCGTGCGGTGTTCGTGGAGGTGCTGAAGCGCTGGGCGCATGTCGATTTCCTGCTGTTCGGGCCACTGGCGGAAAGCCAGCGGGTCGAGCGCTTCGCCTTCTGGCCCGACTCATCGGGGGCGGGGGCGCGGCAGCTGCGCCGCCTTCGGGCCAAGCACGATCCGGCATTGCTCGACCCGCAGCGCCTCGCCAGCTCGAGCGCTGCGATCCAGGGACTGCCGGCGTTCGAGTTGCTGGTGCTTGGCGATGATGCGGCCGCGGTCAAGGATTACGATTGCAAGTTGGCGGTCGCCATTGCAGCAAATCTCGAACAGCTCAGCATCGAGATGGCGCGCGGCTGGACGGCGCCCGATGGCTGGCGGGCGCTTATGCTGACGGCTGGTCCGGACAACCGCTATTACGCAACCCCGCGGGAGGCGGCAAACGAGTTCCTCAAAGCGGCGCTCACCGGTTTCGTGCAATTGCACGACCACCGCCTGAGCACGGCGCTCGGCAGGGAGGGCGGGGCGCGTCCAGAGAAGCTTCCCTATTGGCGCTCCGGTGGCACGGATGCCTATCTCGATGCGACGCTTGCGGCGCTCGAGCAGTTTGTCGAGCTGCTCGATCTGCCGAGACTGGCCGGCAAGGATATGGCACCGGCCAGCTCGTCGATCGATGTCCAGTTCAAACGGGCGCAGGACGGGCTGGCGATGGCGGGTCATCCGCTGCCGCAGACGATCGCGACACCCTCCGGGCGTGCCGGCGTGCAGCAGGTGCTCGCGGCGATGAGGATCGTGCAGGATCTGATCGGTGTCCAGCTGGCGCCTGCCGCCGGTCTTTCAGTGGGGTTCAATGCGCTCGATGGCGATTGATCGCAGAACGCTAATTCAATCAGCCGCCGCATTCGGCGGGACGGGCCTGCTCAGTCCGGCGCTGGCAGCGATCGGCGACGATGGGTTCTATGTCTCCGGATGCCGCCAGGCGGACGGATCATTTGCTGCGGTGTTGTTCGATGCGCACGGGCGGGATCTCGCGGTGCTGCCGGTGGAGACCCGTCTCCATGACACCGCCTATTCGCGGACGCTGAACCGGGCGGTGATCTTTGCCCGGCGTCCGGGAACGCTCGCCTTCGTCATCGATCTCGCCAGCCGCACGCTCGAGCGCACCGTCGTGTCGCCGGCGGGGCGCCATTTCTACGGTCATGGGGTGTTCTCGACGGACGGCCGCATTCTCTACGCCACCGAGAACGACTTCGCGAGCGGCACCGGCCTGATCGGGCTTTATGACAGCACGGATGGCTACAGGCGAATCGGCGAGTTCCCGTCGGGGGGTGTCGGCCCGCATGAGCTGCTGCTCCACCCCGACGGGCGCTCGCTGATCGTGGCCAATGGCGGGATCAGGACCAATCCCGACACGGGCCGGGAGAAGCTCGATCTCGACACGATGGTCTCATCGCTCACGCGCATCGATCTCAAACATGCCACGATCACCGAGTCGGTCGCGCTGCCAAAAGAGCTGCAGCTGTTGTCGCTGCGCCATCTCACCGTCGATGCGACCGGCGCCGTTTGGTTTGGCGCGCAATGGGAGGGCGATCCCGGCGAGACGCCGCCAATCGTCGGACGCTATCGGCCGGGATCGTCGCTGTCGACGCTCGTGCTGCCCGAGCCGCTGGCACGCCTCTCTCGGGGTTATGTCGGGTCGGTCGCCAGCGACGCCTGCGGCGATCTCGTGGCGACGAGCTGCCCCAAAGGCGGGCGGATCATTGTCTGGGAGGCGCGGACCGGCAAGATCGCGGGGGTGGTCGCACTGGAGGATGGATGCGGTGTCGCGCCGGCGGGGAAGCGCGGCTTTGCCATGTCATCAGGAGGCGGATTGCTGATCGACTGGTCGCTCGGCGGCACGTCTCCGCTTGCTTCAGGCGGCAGCCGGTCGTGGGACAATCACCTGCGAAAGATCATGCTCTAGGGCATGATCCTCTAAAGCCTGCCATTCCCTTTTTCGCCCCGGATGGCTATACGCCGGATCGTCCGTTTGGAGGAGAAGGAGATCCCATGCTCTATGCCATTCTCTGCTATCATTTCGAGGATGTGGTGACCTCCTGGACCAAGGAGGAGGACGATGCCGTGATGGAACGTCTTGGTGTCATCCATCAAAAGTTGCGGAGCGACGGCAAGCTCGGTCCTGCTGTCAGGCTGCTGCCAACCACCACTGCGACCACACTCAAATAGGACATATAACCGCCGCTGGTGATCGATGGGCCGTTTTCCGAAACCAAGGAGCAGCTTCTCGGCTTCTATGTGATCGATGGCGAGTCGCTGGACGAGGTGGTCGGCAT
>JBKOZY010000074.1:0-6743 GCA_046726135.1 Pseudomonadota bacterium
GAAATAGAGATGACCGGAGTTCGGGCGGGACACTTTGCCGATCTCGCCGCGGACCCGGACATGGCTGAAGCCGTCCTCCAGGCTGCGTTTGAGCGCGAAGGACAGCTCGGTGACCGACAGCTCCAGGATGTTGGGCCGGCCGTCGGGCGTGTCGGCCGCGCCGGTCAGCAAGTCGTAGGGGTAAGGCGTCGCCATGGGTGGGCTCAAGGAATCTCTTTTCTGCGCCCCCGTCAAATGCCATTGAGAGGCGATGAACATCCTCCTGATCGGCGGCGGCGGGCGCGAGCACGCTTTGGCCTATGCGATCGCCGCAAGCCCGCTGCTCGACCGGCTTTATTGTGCGCCCGGCAATCCCGGCACGAGCCAATTGGGCGAGAATGTCGCGCTTGATATCGGCAATCATGACGCGGTGGCGCAATTCTGCCATGCCAACCGGATCGGGCTGGTCGTGGTCGGGCCGGAAGCGCCGCTGGTCGCCGGCATCGTCGATTCATTGATTGCCCGCGGCATCAAGGCCTTCGGGCCGAGTGCGGCGGCAGCGCAGCTCGAGGGCTCGAAGGGCTTCACCAAGGATCTGTGTGCAACGGCCGGAATTCCGACAGCTGCCTATCGCCGGTTCAAGAATCAGGAGGCGGCGCTCAAGCATGTTGCCGACCATGGTGCGCCGCTGGTCATCAAGCTCGACGGGCTCGCCCAGGGCAAGGGAGTCACCGTCGCCGAGACAACCCCGGATGCCATCGCGGCGGTGCAGCAGGCCTTCAGCGGTGCGAGCGACTGCGCGATCGTGATCGAGGAACGGCTCGTCGGCCCCGAGCTCTCCTTCTTTGCGTTGTGCGATGGGCGGCACGTGCTGCCGCTGTCGACGGCAGAGGACTACAAACGGGTGGGCGATGGCGATACCGGCCCGAACACCGGCGGGATGGGGGCATTCTCGCCGAGCCGGCTCGCCAACCAGGCCCTCGAGGCGCGGGTTCTGGACGAGATCATCCGGCCGAGCCTCGGCGCGCTCAACGACATGGGCACCCCCTATCGCGGTGTCCTCTATGCCGGGCTCATGCTCACCCCCGACGGCCCGAAGCTCATCGAGTACAATGTGCGCTTCGGCGATCCCGAGTGCCAGGTGCTGATGATGCGCCTCAAGGACGACATCGTCACTCTGATGCTGGCGGCGGTAGATGGCGTGCTCGACACCATGTCGGCGCGCTTCCATGACGAGGCGGCGCTGACCATTGTGATGGCCGCCAGGGGCTATCCGGGAAAGGTCGAGACCGGCAGCGAGATCCGCGGGCTGGAGGCCGCCGGGGATCTCGACCGGGTGGTCGTCTTCCAGGCCGGGACCCGCCGCGATGGCGAGCATCTCGTCGCGAGCGGTGGACGTGTCCTCAATGTGACAGCAACGGGTCCGACCCTCGAAGCGGCACGGCAGCGTGCCTATAAAGCGGTGTCGCTGATCGATTTTCCGGGCGGCTTCTACCGTCGCGACATTGGCAAGCAACCGCGATAAAATGGTCATATGAACGAACCCCTGGAAAAATTCGAGTCGCACATGGTGGCCGGCGCAGGGGCCGACATCTTCGTGCGGATCGGCGGCGACGGGCCGCCCCTCCTGCTGCTGCACGGCTATCCGCAGACCCACGTCATGTGGCATCGGCTGGCTCCGGTGCTCGCCCGGCACTTCCGCCTGGTGATCGCCGATCTGCGCGGCTATGGCCATTCCAGCATGCCGCAGAACGATCGCGACAATCGGGTTTATTCCAAGCGCGCCATGGCGGCCGACATGGTGGCGGTCATGGCAGCTCTCGGCCATGAGCGATTTGCCGTGGCCGGGCATGATCGCGGCGGCCGTGTCGGCTACCGCATGGCGCTCGACGCCCCCGCCGTGGTCGAGCGGCTGGCGGTGCTCGACATCATCCCGACCTACGACATGTGGACCGGCATGGACGGCAATCTCGCCCTCAAGGTCTATCACTGGCCGTTTCTCGCCCAGGCGCCGCCGATGCCCGAGCGGTTGATCGAGAGCGACACCCGCTTCTATCTCGACTGGACCCTGGCGAGCTGGACCAAGAGCGGCGATCTCGCCTGTTTCGACGAGGCGGCGCTTGCCGCCTATCGCACCGCCTTCGCCGCACCGGGCCGCGTGCATGCCGCCTGCAACGACTATCGCGCCGGTGCGACCTTCGATCTCGCCGCCGACCGCGAGGACAGATCCGCCGGCCGCCGAATCGCCTGCCCGACGCTGGTGCTGTGGGGCACCGGCGGCATTCCTTCCGAGGCTGCCGATTCCATGACGATCTGGGAGAGCTGGTGCGACATGGCGGAAGGCCGCGCCATCGACTCAGGCCATTTCCTGGCGGAGGAGAACCCGTCCGAAACGGCGGCGGCGCTCATTCCCTTCTTTTCGGGTCGTGCATGAGCGCTGCCAGGATCGATCGTCAGGCTGCATTTTCCGGGACCGCCGAAGTTCGCGTACCTCATCGCTTCGACACCGGAGCACTTGCCGCCTATCTCGCCGACCACATCGACGGCTTCGCCGGACCGCTGACGGTCAGCCAATTCAGGGGTGGCCAGTCGAACCCGACCTACAAGCTCGTCACCCCTTCCGCCTCCTATGTGCTGCGGCGCAAGCCGCCGGGGCGTCTCCTGCCCTCGGCGCATGCCGTCGAGCGGGAGTACCGGGCGACCGCGGCGCTCCATCCACTGGGCTTCCCGGTGCCGCGGCCGCATCTTCTGTGCGAGGACCCGGAGATCATCGGCACCGCCTTCTACGTCATGGACTTCGTGCCTGGCCGGGTGTTCTGGGAGCCGTATGTCCCGGGCGTCACCGCGCGTGAGCGGGCTGCCATCTATGACAGCCTGAACGCCACTCTGGCGCGCCTGCACCAGGTCGACGTCAAGGGTGCCGGCTTGAGCGATTTCGGCCGTCCTGCCGGCTATGTGCAGCGCCAGATCAAACGCTGGGCCGACCAATATCGCGCTTCCGAGACCGACAAGATCGCGGAGATGGACCGGTTGAGCGCATTTCTGCCGACAGCGGTGCCGGACAGCGGCGCAGTGGCGCTGGTCCATGGCGACTACCGCCTCGACAATTGCATCATTGCCACGGACGGTCCGCAAATTCGCGCCGTGCTCGACTGGGAGCTCTCGACGCTCGGCGACCCAATCGCCGATTTCACCTATCACCTGATGCAGTGGCGGATGCCGCCGGCTCGAGACGGCGCCGGCGTCGGCTCGCTGGTCGGGCATGAGGCCGATGCGCCGGGACTGCCGCGGCTCGATGACTATGTCGCGCTCTATTGCGCCCGCACCGGCCGCGCCGGCATCCCCGACCTCGATCTCTATCTCGCCTATAATTTCTTCCGCATGGCGGCGATCTTCCAGGGCATCGTCGGCCGGGTGCGCGACGGCACCGCCGCCAACCCCAATGCTGCCGCCGTTGCCGGCCAGGTCAGACCGATGGCGGAGGTTGCCTGGGCCTATGCCAGGAGGGCCGGGGCATGAGCGCGCCGCTCAAGATCGGGCTCGGTCTCGGCGCCGGCGCTGCCCGCGGGCTGGCCCATATCACCATCCTCGAGGCTTTCGATGATCTCGGCGTCAAGCCGTCGCTCATCGTCGGCACCAGCATCGGCGCGCTGATCGGCGGCAGCTATGCCTCGGGCCTCGATGCCCGGACCATCCGCGCCCATGCCGAAGCGGTGCTCGGCAAGCGGGTCTCGGCAGCGCGGCGGGTGCTTGCTCCCGACAGCGGCAGCATCTTCCGGCTGATCAATTTCAACCCGCTTGCCGCCCCCTTGCTCGACGGCCTCCAGCTCATCCGGCTTGCCTTGCCGGCCACCGTCGCCCGGCGCATCGAGGACACGGTCATTCCCTTCAAGGTGATCGCCACCGACTTCTTCGGCCATTGCGAGGTCGAGGTGACGACCGGCAATATGGAGCAGGCCATCGCCGCCTCCATCGCCATTCCAGGCGTCATTGCCGGACCGCAGGTCCAGGGCCGGCAGCTGGTCGATGGCGGATGCGTCAATCCGGTTCCCTTCGACCGCGCCCGCGAAGGCATGGACATCGTGGTCGGCATCGATGTGATCGGCAGCCCAATGCCGCGGCCGCGTCGTCCGTCTAGCCTCGAGCTTCTGACCGGCGCGCTGCAGATCCAGCAGAAGCAGATCTCGGCACTCAGGCGGGCGGTCAATCCACCCGACATCTATATCGAACCCGAGGTCGACCGCTTCCGCGTCCATGAGTTCTTCCGCCTGCGCGATATCCTCAAGGCGGCGGAGCCGGCCCGCGAGCGTCTCAAGCGGGCGCTCGGCACGGCTATTGAAATGCATGAGCGCGGCCGGCTCGCCGCCGAGTGAGCCGCTCAGCGTCGCGCCTGGAAGAAGCCGACCAGAAGCGCCCGCGCCTCGGCCTCGCCGATGCCGCCATAGACCTCCGGCACGTGGTGGCAGGTCGGTTGCGTGAAAAGCCGCGGACCATGCTCCACCGCCCCCATCTTGGGATCGCCGGCCCCGAAGTAAAGCCGGCGCAGCCGGGCGAAGGAAATGACCGCTGCGCACATGGCGCAGGGCTCGAGCGTGACATAGATGTCGTGGCCGACCAGCCGCTCGCTGCCGAGCCGCGCACAGGCCTTGCGCACCGCCAGCATTTCGGCATGGGCGGACGGGTCGCGATCGGTCAGCGTGCGGTTCGCAGCAGCGGCGATGATCGCCCCGCTCGGACCGACCACCACGGCGCCGACCGGCACCTCGCCCTGCGCCACGGCAGCGGCGGCGAGGTCGAGGGCGTGGCGCATGGCAGCGGGCAGGATCATGCCCCTCTATAAATCATGATGCTGTCAGGTCTATCCTTGACTGCGGAGTCCATTTGCGCCACCCGGAGCCGATGCCCAGCCGATCGCCATCGCCGACCACATTCCCCGGGGAGCGCATTGCCAAGGTCATGGCGCGGGCCGGCCTTTGCTCGCGGCGCGATGCCGAGCGGCTCATCGCCGCCGGGCGGGTCACGCTCAATGGCACCGTGCTTACCTCGCCGGCGGTCAATGTCGGTTCCGACGACTCCGTGCTGGTCGATGGCCGGCCATTGCCCGATGCCGAGCGGGTGCGGTTGTGGCGCTATCACAAGCCGGCCGGCCTCGTCGTTTCCAACCGCGACCCGCGCGGCCGGCCGACCGTGTTCGACCGGCTGCCACAGGAGCTGCCGCGGGTGGTCTCGGTCGGGCGGCTCGACCTCAACACCGAAGGGCTGCTGCTGCTGACCAATGACGGCGAACTGGCGCGTGAGCTCGAGCTGCCGGCGACCGGCTGGCTCAGGCGGTACCGCGTCCGCGCCTTCGGCATGGTGGACCAGGCGATGCTCGATCGGCTGAAGGCGGGGATCACCATCGACGGCGTGCGCTACGGGCCGATCGGAGCCTCGCTCGAACGGGTCCAGGGCGGCAATGCCTGGCTGCTCTTCAGTCTGCGCGAGGGCAAGAACCGCGAGGTGAAAAAGGTGTGCGAGCATCTCGGGCTCAAGGTGAACCGACTGATCCGGGTGTCGTTCGGCCCGTTCATCCTGGGCGACATGCCACGCGGCGCGGTCGAGGAGGTGCCTCCGCGGGTGCTGCGCGAGCAGCTCGGCCGCAAGCGCCTGGCGACGGGCTGAGCCCGATGCGGATCGTCGGCGGGACCTTGAGGGGCCGAACCCTGGCGGCGCCGCCGGGTCGCCATACCCGCCCGACCGCTGATCGCGTCCGCGAGGCGATCTTCAACAAGCTCGAGCATGGGGTTCCGGGATTTGATCTGGCCGGCATCCGCGTTCTCGATCTCTTCGCCGGCAGCGGCGCCATGGGGCTCGAGGCGCTGTCGCGCGGCGCCGGCCATGTGCTGTTCATCGACGACGACGAGGAGGCGCGCGGCCTGATCCGGCGCAATGCCGATGCCCTGGGAGTGATCGGGCGGACCAAGATCTGGCGGCGCGACGCCACGCGGCTCGGGCGCTCACCCCCGCTGCCGCCCTTCGCGCTGGCCTTCCTCGACCCACCCTATCGGCGCGGCCTCGCCACGGCAGCGCTGGGCAGCCTGGTCACCGGCGGCTGGCTTGCCCCTGCTGCGGTCGTGGTGGTCGAGGAAGCGGCCGGCGAAACAATCGAGGCGCCGCCCGCCCTCAGCCTGATCGAGCGCCGCGACTACGGGGAAGCACAGGTCGGATTCTATTTCCAGTCGGGCCAGTCGGTGATGTAGTCGCCGAGATCCTCCTCGGCGATCCCCTCCTCCGACAGCGTCCGGCCCTGGCATGAAATGCCCGCGGCGACCACCGTATCTTGGGTCCCGGAGACCAGCGGGTGCCACCAGGCCAGGCCGCGGCCCTCGGCCAGCCGGCGATAGGCGCAGCTCCTTGGAAGCCAGGAAAATCGCGAAACATTGGCGGGATCGAGCTTGACGCAGTCCGGCACCAGACGCCGGCGATTGGCGTAATCCCGGCAGCGGCAGGTGGCGCCGTCGAACATGTGGCATACCACGGTCGTCGGGTAGATTTCGCCCGTATCCTCATCCTCGAGCTTGACCAGGCAGCAGCGGCCGCAGCCGTCGCACAGACTCTCCCATTCGGCCTCGGTCATCTCGAGGAGGCGCTTTCTTTCCCAGAATCGGTCTTCGCTCATGACCATAATCATGTGATGGCAGGGGACGGTTCTTCTATTGTACCATCGTCATCGATTCGATTGGGGCGGCCCGAAAAGGGGCGCAATCGACCGCTAACCCCTGTCC
>JBKOZY010000075.1:0-5069 GCA_046726135.1 Pseudomonadota bacterium
ACCCGGCAGGTGGCGGCGAAGCGCATCGCCCAGGATCGCCCATCGCGCGCCATAGGTGCGGTGGAGCCGCCGGATCAGCGAGTCATGATGGCCGAGCGACAGGAACAGGGCAGCGGTGCGTTGGTTGTTGTTGGGCGTGTGGCGGATCATCAATCGGCGCAGCGCCCGCGCCTCTTCGATCAACGCTTTCGGACCGACCATGAAACCGAGACGAAGCCCGGGGAAGAGCGTCTTGGAGAGGCTGCCGACATAGATGACCCGGCCTTCCTCGTCGAGCGACTTGAGCGCCGGGCAAGGCTCGCCGACATAATTGGTCTCGAATTCGTAATCGTCCTCGATGATCAGGAGGTCGCGGCGGGACGCCAGATCGAGGAGCTGAAGCCGGCGCTCGATCGGCATGGTCACGGTGGTCGGAAACTGATGGCTTGGCGTGGCAAAGACGACTGCGGAGCGCGACAGCCGCTCGCTGACCACAGCGCCGCCGGCGTCGATCGGCATGAACTCGATTTGAGCCTCGCGGAGCGCGAAGATGTTGCGGGCATCGGGAAAACCCGGTTCCTCCATTGCGACCGGCGTTCCCTTCTGGACGAGGAGGCGCGCCAGAAGATAGAGCGCGTTCTGGGCACCGAGCGTGATCAGGATCTCCTGCTCATGCGCCATGATGCCGCGACGGGGCAGCAGCCGCCTTCGGATCTGCTCGACCAGCAGCTCGTCGTCATGGTCCCACGTATCGTTGGTCCAGGTCCCGAGCCAGCGCCGCCCGAGCGCCTGGCGGGCACAGTCGCGCCATTCGGCTATCGGGAAGAGGTCGTGATCGACCTGGCCGTAAATGAAGGGATAGGCATAGTTCTGCCAATCGAGCGGCTTGGAGATGTTCTCCATGAGGGCAGGGCGGACAGTGAATCGACTTTCCCACACCGGTCCGGACCGGCGCCCCGGATCCGACAACGCGGCGGTCGCCCGGGGAGGCGACCGCTGGCAGCTGGTCACGCCATCCATCGCCTTGTCGGACACGTAGTAGCCGGACCGTTCCCGAGCCACCAGATAGCCGTCATCGAGCAGCGCCTGGTAGGCGATGACCACGGTATTGCGCGACACGCCCAAAACCTTGGCCATCCGCCGTGTCGAAGGCACCGGCTCGTCGCGCTCGAGCTGCCCGTCGAGAATGGCGGCGACCAGGGACTCCCGGATCTGCGTCTGCAGGCTCGAATGGTCGTGACGACGGATCTTGATCAGCCAGTCGCGCAACGGGGCAGTCTCCTTCAACCATCCATCTTAGAGGCGAACGCCGCCAGTGCAAACCCGTCGTCCGGTTTCTTGCCTTTTGGCGCTCATCCTGTAGCTTCGGGCGCAATCATGAGCCCGAGAGCCAACCCACCCATGTCGGAGCCGCAAGTCGATCTGTCGCCCAAGACCTGGGACAGGATCACCACGACGACCTGCTACATGTGCGCCTGTCGTTGCGGCATTAAGGTCTATCTCAAAAACGGCCGCGTTCGCTATATCGAGGGCAATCGCGATCACCCGGTGAACAAGGGCGTGTTGTGCGCCAAGGGCTCGGCCGGGATCATGCAGCACAATTCCCCGGCCCGGCTTTCCGAGCCCTTGATCCGGGTCGGCCCGCGCGGCGCTGGCGAGTTCCGCGCCATCAGCTGGGAGGAGGCACTCGCCACCGCGACGCAGTGGCTCGGCGACATCCGCGCCAGCGATCCGCGAAAGCTCGCCTTCTTCACCGGCCGCGATCAGAGCCAGGCCCTGACGGGATGGTGGGCCTCGCAATTCGGCACGCCGAACTATGCCGCCCATGGCGGCTTCTGCTCGGTGAACATGGCGGCGGCCGGCCTCTACACGTTCGGCGGCTCGTTCTGGGAATTCGGCGAGGCCGATTGGCGCTATGCCAAATATTTCCTGCTGTTCGGCGTCGCCGAGGACCATGCTTCGAATCCGATCAAGGCCGGACTGGGTCGACTGAAGGCCCGTGGTGCCAAGATCGTCTCGATCAATCCCGTTCGCACCGGCTATTCCGCCATCGCCGATGAATGGATCGGCATTCGGCCGGGAACCGACGGGCTGCTGGTGGGAGCGCTGATTCATGAGCTCCTGAAGGCCGGTCAGGTCGATCTCGACTATCTCATCCGCTACACCAACGCCCCATGGCTCGTGGTCATGGATGAAGGCGCCGGCGACCACGGCCTGATCGCGCGTTTCGAGGGCGCCCCGCTGGTTCTCGACCGGCGCAGCGGCCGGCCCGGGCTCGCGGCCGATCCGCAGGTCAGGGCGGCGCTCACTGGCGAGGCGCGGCTGCCCGATGGCCGCCGCGCGGTGCCGGCCTTCCGCCTGCTGGTCGAGCGCTATCTCTCGGCAGACTACAGTCCCGAGGCTGTCGCCGCGCGATGCGGCATCTCTGCGCCGACCATCCGGCAGCTTGCTGCCGAGCTCGCCGATGTTGCCTTCCGGCAGGCCATCGAGCTCGATGTGCCATGGCGCGACGTCCAGGGTCGGCGGCATGCCAGGATGATCGGCCGGCCAGTGGCGATGCATGCCATGCGCGGCATCTCGGCCCATTCAAATGGCTTCCATACCTGCCGGGCCATTCACATCCTGCAACTCATTCTCGGCACCATCGATGTGCCGGGCGGCTTCCGCTACAAGCCGCCTTTCCCCAAGCCGCCGCCGCCTGCTGTGAAGCCCGCCGGGAAACCGTACGAGATCGCGCCGCTGACGCCGATGCCCGGGCCGCCGCTCGGCTTCGTCACCGAGCCTCGCGACCTGCTCGTCGATGAAGCGGGCAATCCCTGCCGCATCGACAAAGCCTATTCCTGGGAGGCACCGTTTGCCGCCCACGGGCTCATGCATACGGTCATCGCCAATGCGGCGCACGGCGATCCCTATCCGATCGACGTGCTGTTTCTCTATATGGCCAATATGAGCTGGAATTCGGCGATGAATGTTTCCAGCGCGATCGCCGACCTCACTGCCAAACGGGCGGATGGCGACTACAGGATCCCGAAGATCATTTACTCCGATGCCTATTGCTCGGAGATGGTTGCCTATGCCGATCTCGTCCTGCCGGACACCACCTATCTCGAGCGTTGGGACTGCATATCGCTGCTCGACCGCCCGATCTCCGAAGCCGATGGGCCGGCGGACTCGATCCGCCAGCCGGTGGTGGCGCCGGACCGCGATGTGCGACCCTTTCAGGACGTGCTGCTCGATCTCGGTCACCGGCTCGGGCTTCCCGGCATGACGACGCCGCAGGGCACTCCGCGCTACCCCGGAGGCTATGCCGACTACATGGTCAATCACGAGCGCGCCCCGGGCATCGGGCCGCTCGCCGGATTTCGCGGCAGCGACGGCTCGAAGGCCGGCAAGGGCGAACCCAATCCCGAGCAGCTCGAGCGTTATATCGAGAATGGCTGCCATTGGTATCGCGAGCTCCCCGCTCACATGCGCTATTACCGCTTCGCCAATCGCGACTATCTCGATTGGTCGGTGCAGTTCGGTTTCAACGCCAAGGCGGATGGCATCGTCATGCAGCTCTATTGCGAGGCGCTGCAGAGGTTCCGCCTCGCGGCGCAGGGGCATGGCGATGTCCAACCGCCGGCCGAGCACCGGGCCCGCATCGAGCGCTATTTCGATCCTTTGCCGCTGTGGTATCCGCCCTTCGAGGAGGAGGCGGTCGACATCGCTTCCTATCCGCTGCACGCGGTCACCCAGCGGCCCATGGCGATGTACCACTCCTGGGGATCGCAGAATGCCTGGCTGAGGCAGATCATCGGCCGCAACTGGCTCTATATGTCGGACGCCAAGGCCCGCGAGCTCGGTCTCGAGGATGGCGATTGGGTGCGCGTCCAAAGCAGTCACGGCGAGATCGTCGTCCCGCTCAAGACGATGGCGGGTGTCAATCACGACACGGTGTGGACCTGGAATGCCATCGGTAAGCGCAGCGGGAGCTGGAACCTGGTGAAGGACGCGCCGGAATCGCGGCAGGGCTTTCTCCTCAACCATCTCATTGCCGATCTTCTGCCGGAGCGCGAAGGCGGTCTGCGCTATGCCAATTGCGATCCGGTGACCGGTCAGGCCGCCTGGTACGATCTCCGGGTCAGGATCGAGAAGGTCGCCCCGGAAAACGAAACGCTGCCGCAATTCGCGAGCCTCGATCTGCCGCCGGGCACCGAGCCGCGACCGGCGGTTCTGGACGCTCGCCGATGACCACCCTTCCCGACACCACGGCGCCCGGGCAGGCCAAGCTTGGGCTGGTGATCGACCTCGACACTTGCGTCGGCTGCCAGGCCTGTGCGGTGGCCTGCAAGGAATGGAACACCCAGGGCTATCACGCGCCCCTCACCGATGAGAATCCCTATGGCGCCGATCCCATCGGGGTCTGGCTCAACCGTGTCCACGGCTATGAAAGCGGCGAGGGTCCAGCAGCGCGCACCGTTCATTTTCCGCGCTCCTGCCTGCATTGCGAGAACGCTGCCTGCGTCACGGTGTGTCCGACCGGAGCATCCCACAAACGCGAGTCGGACGGCATCGTGCTGGTCAATCCCGACACTTGCATCGGCTGCAAGCTGTGCTCATGGGCCTGCCCCTACGGGGCGCGAGAATATGATTACCGCGATGGCGTGATGAAGAAATGCACGCTCTGCATCGATCGCATCTACAATCAGCATCTGGAGGCGGAAGATCGCCAGCCGGCCTGCGTGCGGGCCTGCCCGACGGGTGCGCGTCACTTCGGCGATCTCGGCGACCGCGACAGCGCGGTGTCGCGCCTGGTGAGCGAGCGCGGCGGTTATGACCTCCTGCCGGAGCTCGGCTATCGGCCGGTCAACAAATACCTGCCGCCACGCTCTATGATCGAGGCGGCGCCGACAGAGCCGGCACCGGCTCTGCCGCCGATCGGGCACGGCGACGGTTCGCTGATCGAGAACTTCTTCGCCTGGGTCGACCGGGCGCTGGGAGCCTGATCGCATTGCACCCCGCCTATTCCGTGATCGTGTTCAGCACCCTGTCGGGAGCAGGCTACGGCCTCCTGGCGCTCGCCGCTCTGGCCGGTGCCTCGCATGGGC
>JBKOZY010000076.1:0-6201 GCA_046726135.1 Pseudomonadota bacterium
CTCCCCTACACCCATCTGTTCGGCCACAAGTCGAACGACCTCGCCATCGAGCTCTCCGAGAAGCTGAAGGAGCTGGTCCCCTGCGAGGCCTCGAAGATCCTGTTCTGCTCCTCGGGATCGGAAGCCAACGACATGCAGGTCAAGCTGACCTGGTACTACAACAATGCCCGCGGCCGCCCCGAGAAGAAGAAGATCATCTCGCGCATCAAGGGCTATCACGGCGTCACCGTGGCGTCGGGCTCGCTGACCGGCTTGCCGACCGTCCACACCGATTTCGACCTGCCGATCAAGAACATCCTCCACACCTCCTGCCCGCATTACTACCGGTTTGCCGCCGAGGGCGAGAGCGAGGAGCAATTCTCCGACCGCATGGCCCGCGATCTCGAGGAGATCATCCTGCGGGAGGGGCCGGACACGGTGGCCGCCTTCATCGCCGAACCGGTGATGGGAGCGGGCGGCGTCATCCTGCCCCCCAGGGGATATTTCGCCAGGATCGAGAAGCTGCTCGAGCGCTACGACATCCGCTTCATCGCCGACGAGGTGATCTGCGGGTTCGGTCGCACCGGCAACTGGTTCGGCACCGAGACCTACAAGCTCAACCCCGATTCGGTGTCGCTCGCCAAGGCCATCACCTCCGCCTATTTCCCGCTCGGTGCCATCAGCATCGAGGAGGACCTCTATCAGGCGATGCTCGAGCAATCGAAGAAGATCGGCACCTTCGGCCACGGCTATACCTACACCGCCCATCCCGTCGCCGCGGCGGTGGCGCTGAAGACCATCGAGATCTATCAGCGCGACCGCATCGTCGATCACGTCCGCAAGGTGGCGCCGACTTTTCAGGCCCGCTTCGCCAAGCTCGCCGATCACCCGCTGGTCGGCGAGGTGCGCGGCGTCGGGCTGATCGGCGCTGCCGAGCTGGTGGCCGACAAGAAAACCCGACGGCCCTTCGACCCGAAGCACCTGGTTGGCTTCCAATTCGTCCAGCTTGCCCAAAAACATGGCCTGATCTGCCGCATGCTCGGCGATGCCGTCGCGCTTTGCCCACCGCTCGTCATCAACGAAGGCGAGATCGACGAGATGTTCGATATGTATGAGCGGGCGCTCGCCGATGCCGAGGCCTGGGTGGCCAAGGAGGGCTTGCGCAACGCCTAGAGCATCGTGCTCTAGCGCCGCTCGACCGGTACCACCACCGTCTCCAGCCGCTCGCCGCGGCGCAGCGCGACGACCGAGACGCTGCGCCCGATCCGCTCGTAATCGAGCACCCTGAGCAGGTCGTCGATGCCGAGCACCGGCACGCCGTCGAGCGCGATGACGAGGTCGCCGGCATGGAGGCCCGCCGCTTCCGCCGGGCTGTTGCTCAAGGTCCGCATGATCCTGACGCCGGTCGGCTGCGTGACCTGGGCATGGCGCGCCACATGGCGGGGAATGACGGTGACCTGGCCCTCGATCCCGAGCGCCGCCCGCCGCACCCGGCCGTGCTGCAGCACTTGCAGCAGCACCTGCAGCGCCGTGTTGCTCGCAACCGAGAAGCAGATCCCCTGGGCGCCCGGGATGATGGCGGTATTGACGCCCATCACCTGGCCCGCCGAATTGACCAGCGGCCCGCCGGAATTGCCGGGATTGAGCGCCGCATCGGTTTGGATCACGTCGTCGATGAGCCGACCTGTCTGCGCCCTGAGCGACCGGCCGACCGCGCTCACCACGCCGGCTGTGACGCTCGACTGAAAGCCGAGCGGATTGCCGATGGCGATCGCCAGGAGGCCCGCCCGCACCGATTTCGAATCGGCCAGCCGCACCGCCGGTGCATCGAGCCCGGAGTTGGACCGCACCACTGCAATATCGGTATGGGGATCGTCGCCCAGCACATGGCCGGCGACTTCCCGCCCGTCATGCAGCGTCAGCGACACCTGCCGCGCGCCCGAGACCACATGGCTGTTGGTCAGCACCAGCCCGTCGCCGGCCACGATGAAGCCCGATCCGGCACCGCGCCGCCCGTTGTCGGCATTGACCGCGATATGAACGACCGACGGGGTCACCCGGTCGACCGCCGAGGTCACCGCCAGCGAAAAGGAATCAAGCAGCACCGCATCGTCGGCGGGTAGATCGTGAGTGTCATCAAGCATGGTTTTGCTCCCAACGGGTCATATGGGGAGCCGAGCCGGCGATGACGAGGGATCAGCCGGCGAGCGCCTGGTCGAGGTCGTTGATCAGATCCTCGATCGCCTCGATGCCGATCGACAGGCGGACGAGATTTTCCGGCACCGGGCTGTCCGGCCCCTCGATGATCCGCCGGTGCTCTGCAAGGCTCTCGACACCGCCCAGGGATGTGGCCGGGAGGATCACCTTCAACCGCCGAACGACCGCATTGGTGCGCTCGAGGTCGCCCCTGACCAGCATCGACAGCATGCCGCCGAAGGCGCTCATCTGGCGGCGCGCAACCGCATGGCCTGGATGGTCCGGCAATCCCGGATAGAGTACCCGCTCGACCCGCCGATGACCGGCCAGGTGCTGCGCGATCGCCATGGCGTTTTCGCAAGACTTCTGCACCCTGAGATGCAGCGTCCGCATTCCCCGCGTCAGCATCCAGGCTTCCATCGCGCCGAGCACATTGCCGACGGCGGTGCGATGGGCGGCGATGGTCTGCCACCGCTTGTTGTCCTCGCGCGTCGCCAGCACTCCCGCCAGCACGTCGCTGTGGCCGTTGAGATATTTGGTTGCCGAATGGAAGACGATGTCTGCCCCGAGCGCCAGCGGCCGAGTGAGCACCGGGCTCGCCGCCGTCGAGTCGACCGCCAGGATGGCGCCCGCCTGATGGGCGATCTTCGCGGCTTCAGCGATGTCGAGGATGCCGAGCGTCGGGTTGATCGGAGTCTCGATCCACAAAATGTTGGTGCGCCCGCCGACCACCGCGCGCCGCAACCCGTCCGGGTCGTCGGGGTCGAACAGGGTGAGGCCGATCCGCCCTTTGCTTTCAAGCTGCTGCAGCCAGTGCCGGGTGCCGTAATACATGACCTGCGGCGCCGCCACATGGCCGCCATGCGGCACCGTCTCGAACAGCGTCGCAATCGCTGCCATGCCGGATGCAAACAGCCGGGCATCGGACGCCCCCTCGAGCGCCGCGATGACCCGTTCCGCCAGCGCCAGCGTCGGCGTGCCGTTGCGCCCGTAGTTCTGGGCGGGATCGCGCAGCCGATAGTCGCTGTCCCGCGCATAGGTGGTTGCCGGATAGAGCGGCGGCGCGACCGCGCCGGAGGTCGGATCGACCCCGAAATAAGCATGAGCGGCCAGCGTCTCGGGTCTAAGCTTTGCCTCAGACATGCTGCCCGCCATTGATATGGAGCTCTGCACCGCTGACATAGCTCGAGGCATCGGTGCACAGGAAATAGATGGCCTTCGCCACCTCTTCCGGCTTGCCGAGCCGGAGCAGCGGAATCTGCGGGATGATCTTTTCCGTCCCCGGCGACAGGATCGATGTCTCGATCTCTCCCGGCGAGATGGCATTGACCCTGATGCCAAGCCGCCCGAAATCCTGGGCCATTTCGCGGGTGAGCGCCGCCAGCGCCGCTTTCGAGGTGGAATAGGCGGCACCGGCGAAGGGGTGGACCCGCGAGCCGGCAATCGAGGTGACATTCACCACCGACCCTTGCGCCTTGGCGAGCTCGCCGAGCAGCCCCCTGGCCAGCGCGATCGGGGCGAAGAAATTGATCTGGAACACCAGCTTCCAGTCGTCGATCGTCGTCGCGATCGAGTCGAGCCGCGATCCTCCCGGCCCCTTGGGCGACACCGCCGCATTGTTGACGAGGGCATCGAGCCGGCTGTCCTGGTCCTTGAGCCGCAGTCTCATCTCCTGCACCGCCTCTTCGAGGCCGGCCCGGTCGGCCAGATCGACCTGGATGTGATCCTCGGGCCCCGCCTCCCATGGACAGTTCTCCGGAAACGGGTGCCGCGAGCAGGTGATGACCCGCCACCCCGCCGAGGAGAACCGCTTCACCGTGGCATGGCCGATGCCGCGCGAGGCGCCGGTCAGGATGAGCGTCTTGCGATCCGGTTGTTCGGAGGATTTCATGGATAAAGCCGGGTTTGCGCCCATCGGGCATTGAGGTCGGGGCGCTCGAACTTCACCCGGTCATGCAGGCGGAACGGCCGGTCCTGCCAGAACTCGATCGACAGCGGCTTGACCCGGAAACCCGACCAATAGGGTGGCCGCGGGATCTCCCCGATGGCATAGCGCGCCGCAAAGGTCGCCACCGCCTTTTCCAAGGCGAAGCGGCTTTCGAGCGGCCGCGACTGCTTGGAGGCCCAGGCGCCGATCCGGCTGTCGCGCGGACGCGAACGGAAATAGGCATCGGATTCGGCATCGGTCACCGGCTCGACCGGCCCTCGCACCCGCACTTGGCGCCGCAGCGACTTCCAGTGGAAGCACAAGGCCGCCTTGCCCGAGCCGGTGAGCTCCACCCCCTTGGCGCTCTCGATATTGGTGTAGAACACGAAGCCCCTTTCGTCGAAACCCTTGAGCAGGACCATCCGCGCATTGGGCAGCCCCGCCGAATCGACCGTGGCGAGCGCCATCGCCGTGGCGTCGTTCGGCTCGTTTTTCTCGGCATCCGCCAGCCATTCGGCGAAAAGGGCGAAAGGCTCGCTCGTGTCGGCAAAGTCTGCTTGTTTGCTCGGCGCTTCGACGGTCATGCAAGAGCTTTACTGCCGACTCGCGCCGTTCTTCAAGGCCCGACCGTTTGAGGCTGGACCACCCGGGGCATTTGTGTAAATTGGCGCCCTCTCGTATGACAAGGCTTGGCCTATCATGATCGAACGCCGTCCAATTATGGCGGGCAAGCGAGGGCTCATCATGGGGGTGGCCAATGCGCGGTCCATCGCCTGGGGCATCGCCCAATCGTGCCGCCACCACGGCGCCGAGCTTGCCTTTACTTATCAAGGCGATGCATTGCGCAAACGGGTCGAGCCGCTGGCCGCCGAAGCTGGCTCCGACATCGTCATTCCCTGCGACGTCAGCGACGACTTGTCCATCGACCGAACCTTCGAGATTCTCAAGGAGCGCTGGGGCGGCCTCGATTTCCTGGTTCATGCCATCGCCTTCTCTGACAAGGACCAGCTCACCGGCCGCTACATCGATACAACCGGCGGTAATTTCACGAAAACCCTGTATATTTCCTGTTACAGCCTGACCGCGGTGGCGCAGCGTGCCGAGCGCCTGATGGGCGCCGGCGGCTCGATCCTCACCCTCACCTATTACGGCGCCGAGAAATGGATGCCGCATTACAACGTCATGGGCGTTGCCAAGGCGGCGCTCGAGGCCTCGGTCCGCTATCTGGCGGCCGATCTCGGCGAGCAGAACATCCGGGTCAACGCCATATCGGCCGGCCCCATCAAGACCCTCGCCGCCGCCGGCGTCGGTGACTTCCGCTATATTCTGCGGTGGAACGAATACAACTCACCGCTCCGGCGGGTCGTCACCATCGAGGAAGTGGGAGATGCCGCATTCTTCCTGTTGTCAGACCTCGGGCGAGCCGTAACCGGTGAGATTCTCCATGTCGACGCCGGCTACCACATCGTCGGAATGAAGAATCCGCGCGCGCCGGACATTGGAACGGTTGCCGGCAACGGCGACACCTGAACGCATCATGCTCTAATGTCGCACAACAGCTTTGGCCATCTCTTCCGGGTCACCACCTTCGGCGAGAGCCATGGGCCCGCCATTGGCTGCGTGGTCGATGGCTGCCCGCCCGGCATCCCGCTGACCGAGGCCGATATCCAACCCTGGCTCGACCGCCGCCGCCCTGGTCAATCGCGCTTCACCACCCAGCGCCGCGAGGAGGACCTGGTCCGCATCCTGTCCGGCACCTTTGTCGATGACCGCCTCGCCGGCCCGGTGACCACCGGCACGCCGATCGCGCTCCTGATCGACAACACTGATCAGCGCTCCAAGGACTACACCGACATTCGCGACAAATTCCGTCCCGGGCACGCCGATTTCACCTACCAGGCGAAATACGGCCTGCGCGACTATCGGGGCGGCGGCCGCTCCTCGGCCCGCGAGACCGCATCGCGGGTGGCGGCGGGCGCCATCGCCCGCAAGGTCATCCCTGGCGTCACCATCCGCGGCGCCCTGATCCAGATCGGGCCCCACCGCGTTTCGCGTGACAATTGGGACTGGGATGAGGTGGCGCGCAACCCGTTCTTCTC
>JBKOZY010000077.1:0-6864 GCA_046726135.1 Pseudomonadota bacterium
GACCTCGGGCAATTGCATCCGCAATGTCACCACCGATCATTGGGCCGGCGCCGCCGCCGACGAGCTCGCCGACCCGCGGCCGGTCGCCGAGCTCCTGCGCCAATGGTCGAGCCTCAATCCGGAATTCTCCTATTTGCCGCGCAAGTTCAAGATTGCGGTCACCGGCGCGCCCAATGACCGCGCCGCCGTCAAGGTTCACGATATCGGCCTGAGAATGCATCTCGACGCCGCCGGTGCCCGCGGCTGGGAGGTCATCGTCGGCGGCGGCCAGGGGCGCACCCCGGCGGTCGGCATCATCGTCCGCGACTTCCTGCCCGAGCGCCAGCTGCTGCCCTATCTCGAAGCCATCATGCGCGTCTACAATCTCCATGGCCGGCGCGACAACAAATACAAGGCGCGCATCAAGATCCTGGTCATGGAGCTCGGTGAGAAGCGCTTCCGCGAGGAGGTGGAGGCCGAGTTCGCCCGGATCGTCCACCCGACCGCCGCGGTCGACGGCAAGGAGCTCGAGCGGATCTCGGCGTATTTCGCACCGCCCGCCTTCGAGACGCTGCCGAAGATCTCGGGCGCCTTCGAGCAGGCGAAGCTCGACAACGCCGCCTTCGCCAAATGGGCCCGCGTCAATCTCGCCGCCCACCGTGTCGATGGCTACGGCATTGTCAACATCTCGCTGAAGCCCGCTGGCGGCATCCCCGGCGATGCCACCGCCGAGCAGATGCGCGTCGTCGCCGATCTCGCCCGCCGCTACAGCTTCGATGAGGTGCGGGTCAGCCACCACCAGAACCTGGTGCTGCCACATGTGAAGCGCGACGACGTCTTCACCGTGTGGAAGATCCTCGAGGCCAACGGCCTCGCCACCGCCAATCTCGGGCTCGCCGGCGACATCATCGCCTGCCCCGGCCTCGATTATTGCACCCTCGCCACCGCGCGCTCGATCCCGGTGGCGCAGGCGATCTCGCGCCGCTTCGCCGATCTCGAGCGCCAGCATGAGATCGGGCCGCTCAAGATCAACATCTCGGGCTGCATCAATGCCTGCGGCCACCATCACGTCGGCCATATCGGCATCCTCGGTCTCGATAAGAAAGGCGAGGAGTTCTACCAGATCACGCTCGGTGGCTCCTCCAGCGAGAGCGCCTCGATCGGCACCATTCTCGGACCCGGCTTTGCCGGTCATGAGGTGGCCGATGCCATCGACACCATCATCAAGACCTATCTCGGCCTGCGTCATGACGGCGAGAGCTTTCTCGACGCCTATCGCCGGCTTGGACCGAAGCCGTTCAAGGAGGCCCTCTATGCCACTCCTCAAAGGTGACCGCTTCATAAAGGACAGCTGGATCAGGATCGACGGCGATGCCGACCTGCCCTTCGCCGGCGACATCCTCCTGCCCTTCGCGCGGCTCTTGCAGAATTGGGGCGAGATCGCCCGCCATCCCGGCCTGGTCGGCGTCGTCTTTCCCAACAGTGAGCGCGCCGAGGCGCTGCAGTCCTTTCTCGGCCGCCTGTCGCTGATCGTCCTGCCCTTCCCGGCCTTCACCGACGGCCGCGCCTATTCGATCGGAAGGCAGCTGCGCGATCTCGGCTTCTCCGGCGAGCTACGCGCCGCCGGCAATGTCCTCCCCGACCAGCTTCAATTCATGCTGCAGGTCGGCTTCGATGCTTTCGAGGTGCCAGACCGCTTTCCCGAGAGTGTCTGGCAGAAGGCTGCCCGCAGCATGTCGGTCAGCTATCAGCCGGTGCCTGGCGCCCGCAATGTCTGGCTCGCCCGCCATGGCGAGCTGGGCGATCGCGACGACCAGGACCCCTGGTTCGAGCAGCCTCACGCCGGGTGACGTGCCGTGGCATTCGATACGTTGGAAACCTATGCCGGGCTCGAAGGCAAGCCGCTGATCGAAGCCCTGGCGCGCGACTATCCCGGCCGGGTGGCGCTCGTCTCGTCATTCGGTGCCGAGTCCGCCGTGCTCCTCCATATGGCGGCCGAGGTCGATCCCAATCTGCCGGTCATCTTCCTCGACACCGGCAAGCTCTTCTGGGAGACCCGGCGCTACCGCACGCTGCTCATCGAGCGGCTCGGCCTCACCAATGTCAGGACGGTCCGCCCCGATGCCGGCGACCTTGCACGCGAGGACCCCGACGGGAGCCTGCACCGCCGCGCCCCTGATTTCTGCTGCCACATCCGCAAGACCTTGCCGCTCGAGCGGGCGCTTGCCGGCTATGAGGTGGTGATCTCCGGCCGCAAGCGCTTCCATGGCGGCGAGCGCGCCAATATCGCGGCGGTGGGCGAAGCCGATGGTCGGCTCAAGGCGGAGCCGCTCGCCGGCTTCTCGCCGGCCGATCTGCGCCGCTACGCCGCCGAGCACCAATTGCCGGCCCATCCCCTCACCGCCCGCGGCTATCGCTCGATCGGCTGCCTGCCCTGCACCATCAAGGGCGGCAGCGACGAGGACCCGCGCGCCGGCCGCTGGGCCGGCCAGGACAAGACCGAATGCGGCATCCACTGGACGCCCAACGGCCGGCCGATCCGGGTCGCGGCGGGGTAGGTCTTATGAGGCAGTAGGCAGATAGGCAGTCGGCAGTGACCGGCCGCTCCACGCCTTGCCTATTGCCTAATGCCCACTGCCTTCTCAGGCCAAAGCCTGAGTGAGATCCGCCAGCAGATCCTCGACATCCTCCAACCCGATCGACAGCCTGAGCATGCCGTCGCCGATGCCCATGGCGGCGCGTGCCTCGGGGCCGATATTGCGGTGGGTGGTCGAGGCCGGATGGGTGATCAGCGACTTGGCATCGCCGAGATTGTTGGAGATGTCGATCAAACGCAGCCGCCGCAGCATGTCGAACGCCTGCGCCTTGCCGCCGCCGACGTCGAAGGTGACGACGGTGCCGCCGCCCCGCATCTGGCGACGCGCCAGCGCCGCCTGCGGATGGCTGTCGAGAAACGGATAGGAAACCCGCGAGACTCCGGGCACCGATTGCAGCGCCGTGGCAATGGCGAGCGCCGCATCGCACTGCGCCAGCACCCTGAGCTTCAATGTCTCCATGCCCTTGAGCAGGACCCAGGCATTGAACGGCGACAGCGACGGCCCGGTATGGCGCAGGAACGGCTTCAGCAGCTCCTCCTTGAACGTCTTCGTCGATACGATCGCTCCCCCCAGCACCCTGCCCTGCCCGTCGAAATGCTTGGTCCCGGAATAGACCACCACATCGGCACCGAGCTCGAGCGGCTTCTGCAGGATCGGCGTGGCGAAGATGTTGTCGACCACCACCGAGGCGCCGCGCTCATGGGCGGTCGCCGACACCGCCGCGATATCGATGATCTCAAGCCCGGGATTGGACGGGCTCTCGAGGAACACGAGCTTGGTCCCCGGCCTGATGGCGTCGCGCCAGCGTGCCATGTCATTGCCGTCGACCAGCGTCGAGGTCACCCCGAAGCGCGGCAGGATGTTGGTGACGATCTGATAGCAAGAGCCGAACAGCGCCCGCGACGACACGATGTGGTCGCCGGCCTTCACCTGGCAGGCAAGCGCCCCCCACACCGCCGCCATGCCGGAGCCGACGCCGTAGCAGGCCTCGGCACCCTCGAGCAGGCGCAAGCGCTCCTCGAACATGGTGACCGTCGGATTGCCGTAGCGGGCATAGACATAGCCCTCCTCCTCGCCGGCAAAGCGCCGCTCCGCGGTCTCGCCATCGGGATAGACGAAGCCGGAATTGAGAAAAAGCGCCTCCGCCGTCTCGCCATGATGGGTGCGCTCGGTGCCGCCCCTGACCAGCCGGGTCGACTCGCCGGCGTTTTCGAGGGTCGCGTTCTTGCCTGGTGGCCTCAGCATCGTTTCGCTCAACTCTGCACCCAGGGCAGGCCGACCGCCTTCCAGCCGCCGACCGTGCCACGATGACCCTCGCTGTCGCGGTCGCCTTCGAAGCCCTGCGCGACGTTCCAGGCGTTCTGATAGCCGGCCGCGGTCAGCGCCGCCGCGGCCGCCGCCGAGCGGGCGCCCGAGCGGCAGATCAGCATGACCTCGACATCCTTCGGCACGCCTGCCTGCTCCACCATCTCGGCAAAGCGCTCGTTCACCCGCATTTGCGGGTAGTCCTGCCAGGAGATCCGCAAGAGCCCCTCGACCGCCGGCACGCCGACAAAGGCCCATTCCGGGCCGGTGCGCACATCGATCAGGACGGCGCCCGGCGACTTCATCAACTTCTCATAGGCTTGGTCGGGGGTAAGATCGCCCCTGTACATGGCGAGCACCAATCGTTCTGAATTCCGAACAGACGGAAAAGATTAGGCCAAACACCCTGGCAAGACAACTCCATGCGGAAGCGTTAAGGTCGCTCGCCGCCACCCTGAAGAAGGTTGCCCATGTCGAAGCCGTTGCCGCCGCGAGCCGACGTCGTGATCATTGGCGGCGGGATCGTCGGCACATCGCTCGCCTATCATCTCGCAAGGTTCGGGATCACCGACGTGGTGCTGCTCGAGCGCAAGCAGCTGACCTCGGGCACCACCTGGCATGCCGCCGGCCTGGTCGGCCAGCTGCGCGCCACCCGCAATCTCACCGAGCTCGCCAAATACACCACCTCCCTCTTCGAGACGCTCGAGGCCGAGACCGGCCAGGCCACCGGCTTCAAGCAGAACGGCTCGGTCTCGGTCGCGCTGACCGATGCCCGTTTCGAGGAGCTGAAGCGCGGCGCCTCGATGGCGCGGCAATTCGGGCTCGAGGTCAAGGTCATCGCCGCAGGCGAGGTCGCCGAGCGCCTGCCGCATCTGAGCGCCGACAGCGTGGTCGGCGGCGTGTTCCTGCCCAAGGACGGCCAGGTCAACCCGATCGACGTCACCCAGGCGCTGGCCGCCGGCGCCCGTTCGCGCGGCGTCAGGGTATTCGAGAACACCAAGGCGACGCGGATCCTCATCGACCAGGGCAAGGCGGTCGGCGTCGAGACCGCCGCGGGCACCATCGCCGCCGACCGCGTCGTGATCGCCGCCGGCATGTGGTCGCGCGACATCGGATGCTCGGCCGGCGTCGCGATCCCGCTGCATGCGGCGGAGCATTTCTACATCGTCACCGAGCCGCTCGCCGAGCTTCCCCGCAACATGCCGGTGGTGCGGGTGCCCGACGAATGCACCTATTACAAGGAGGATGCCGGCAAGCTCCTGATCGGCGCCTTCGAGCCCGAGGCCAAACCATGGGGCGGCGACGGCATCCCCGAGGATTTCGCCTTCGAGACCCTGCCCGAGGACATGGATCATTTCGAGCCGATCCTCAATTCCGCGATCGCCCGCATGCCGCTGCTCGAACGCGCCGGCATCGCACTCTTCTTCAACGGTCCGGAAAGCTTCACCCCCGACGACCGCTACTATCTCGGCGAGACGCCGGAGATCGCCAATCTCTACGTCGCCACCGGCTTCAATTCGATCGGCATCCAGTCGTCCGGCGGCGCCGGGCTCGTGCTCGCGCAATGGATCAAGAACGGCTACCCGCCGATGGATCTGTCGGGCGTCGACATCCGCCGCATCCATCCGTTCCAGTCGGTCAAGGCCTATCTCCGCGACCGCACTGTCGAGAGCCTCGGCCTCCTCTATGCGATGCACTGGCCCTATTTCCAGCCGCGCACCGCCCGCGGCGTCCGCCGCTCGCCCTTTCACGATCGGCTTGAGGCGCTCGGCGCCTGCTTCGGCGAGGTCAATGGCTGGGAGCGCCCGAACTGGTTCGCGCCGCCGGGCGTCAAACCGGAATACCGCTATTCCTATGGCCGCCAGAACTGGTTCCCCTTTGCCGCGGCCGAGGCTGCCGCCGTCCGGGACGCCGTCGGCCTGTTCGATCAGTCGTCCTTCGCCAAATTCATCCTGGAGGGACGCGATGCCCGCGCCGTGCTCGACCGCATCTCGACCAACAATATCGACGTCGCGCCCGGTCGCATCGTCTATACCCACTGGCTGAACGAGCGCGGCGGCATCGAGGCCGATCTGACGGTGACCCGCCTCGCCGAGGATCGCTATCTGATCGTCACCGGCGCCGCACCGCAGACCCGCGACTTCGCATGGCTCAAGCACCACATCCCTGAGGATGCCCGGGCAGTCGCCACCGATGTCACCTCCGGCCTGCCGATGCTGTCGCTGATGGGCCCGCAGTCGCGGGCGCTGATGGCGAAGCTGACGGGCGGGGATATGTCGAACGAGGCCTTCCCGTTCGCCACCTCGCGCGAGGTCGAGATCGGCTATGCCAGGCTCCGCGCCAGCCGCATCACCTATGTCGGCGAACTCGGCTTCGAGCTCTACATCCCCGCCGAATTCGCTCAACATGTGTTCGACACGATCATGAGCGCCGGCCAGGAATTCGGCCTGAAGCCCTGCGGCATGCACACCATGAACAATTGCCGGATGGAGAAGGCCTACCGCCATTGGGGTCATGACATTGCCGACGAGGACACCCCGCTCGAAGCCGGGCTCGGCTTCACCTGCGCTTTCGACAAGCCCGGCGGCTTCATCGGCCGCCAAGCCCTGCTCGAGCAGAAGCGGCAGGGGGCTCTGCCGAAGCGCCTGGTCGCCATCGGCCTTGTCGACACCGGCGAGCAGGCGCCGATGATGTATCACGAGGAGCCGATCTACCGCGCCGGCACGCTCGTCGGCGCCACCACCTCCGGCGCTTTCGGCCACCGCATCGGCCGCTCGCTGGCGCTTGGCTATGTTCGCGCCGAGCGTGGCGTCACCGCCGAATGGCTCGCCGCCGGCGGTTTCGAGATCGAGATTGCCTGGCACCGCTACCCGGCGGAGCTCAGGCTGGAGCCGTTCTACGACCCGCGCAATGCCCGGGTGAGAGGCTGATTGTCGCCATCTGGCAAAATCGTCGCGCCTTCACCATATGCTTGGCGCATCAC
>JBKOZY010000078.1:0-5100 GCA_046726135.1 Pseudomonadota bacterium
CTATCGGACCTACCGGGCCCGCCTCGCCGAGGAGATTGCAGGCGTCGCTTCCGAGCGCCGGCTCACGGTCGATGCGGCAGGCCTAGCCCGCAACGTCATCGCAATGATCGACGGCCTGTGGCTTGAATGGTGCCTCGACCCGGAGGCGCTGGCGCCGGAAGATGCCCGCCGCGCCTGTCTCGGCCTTGTCGAGGCGAAACTGGGGAGCTTGGAAAACTAGTTCGCCGGAGCTCCGCCCTCGCGCTTGCGCCGCTCGACAAAGTCCTTGAGCACCTCCTCGATCGCCGGATCGACCGGCGGCTGCTGATACTCCTTCAGAAGCTGCTTCCAGATGGTGTTGGCGCGGCGCGCCGCAGTCTCGGCGCCGCGTTCCCGCCAGGTCTCGTAATTGTCCCAGATCGACAGGAGCGGCCGGTAGAACGCCGTCTCGTAGCGCGCAAGCGTATGCGGCGTGCCGAAATAGTGACCGGCCGGCCCGACCTCGCGGATCGCCTCGAAGGCGAGGCTCTCCTCCGACACCTCGAGAGGCTGGAGATAGGCCGCCATCATCTGCAGCATCTCGGCATCGATGATGAGCTTCTCGAAGGACGCGGTGAGGCCGCCGCCAAGCCAGCCGGCGGCATGGAGGATGAGGTGGGCGCCGCCCATCACCGAGCCCCACAGCGACATTGCCGATTCATAGGCCGCCTGCGCGTCGGCATCATTGGCAGCGGTGGCGTTGCTCGAGCGGAAGGGCACGCCGATCCGACGCGCGAGCTGGCCCGTCGCCTGGGCCGCCAGGGCATATTCCGGCGTGCCGAATGCCGGAGCGCCGGAACGCATGTCGACATTGGAGGTGAAGCCGCCATACATCACCGGCACGCCGGGCCGGACGATCTGTGCGAGGACGATCCCGGCCATCGCCTCGGCATGCTGCTGGGCAAGCGCACCGGCGAGCGTCACCGGCGACATGGCGCCTGCCAGCGTGAAGGGAGTGATGACGTTGACCTGGCCATGCTCGGCGAGCGTGATCAACCCTTCCGCCATCGGCACGTCGAGCTGCAGCGGCGAATTGGTGTTGATGATGCCGGTGAACACCGGGAGATCGACGAGCGACTCGCGAGAGCGGCCAAGCGAGATCGCCACCATGTCGAGGGCATCGGTGGTGCGGGCGCGACCGAAGGTCTGGGGCTGCCAGTTCTTGTCGGTGAGCGTGATCTCGGCGAGATAGAGATCGAGATGGCGGGTGGCCGCCGGAAGGTCCATCGGCTCGAACGGACCGCCACCTTCCTGGTGGATGACGTTCAGCATGTGAATGACCCGGATATAGTCGCACATCTCGGCATAGCTGCCGGTGCGACGGCCGCGGTCGAGATCCATGACATAGGCCGGACCGCCGACCGAGGAAAAGATCAGATCGCGCTTGCCGACCCTGAGATTGCGCTCGGGATTGCGGGCGGCGAGCGTGAATGACGGTGGCGCCTTGGCGACCAGCTCCTCGACCAGCGCCCGGTCGAGGCGCACGCGCATCGCCGCCTCGTCGATCTCCGCGCCGGCGGAGTCATATAGCGACCGTGCCTCGCTGCCCAGCACCTTGAGCCCGATCTCCTCGAGAACAGCAAGCGCCATTGCGTGTATGGCCTCGACCTCGTCCTCGGAGATGACCTTGATCGGCTCATAATTGAGTGCGAGCTGGCGGAACGGCATCTGCGCGATCCCGCCGGCGTTGCGACTGCGCCTTTCCGAGCCACGCCGCGTGGTCGAGCGGCTCACGGTTTCATGCCTCGCGGCGGACGATGCGCTGCTCGGGCGCAACGCCGAGTTCGCGCGCCGTGCGATGGCCACTATACACCGCATGCACAATGGCGCCCGGCGCCAACGCATCACCGGTGACAGCGAGACTCGCAATGCCTGCCGCCGCCATGTCGCGAGGGCGCGCCAGCAATTCGGCATGCAGTTCATTGACCGGCGCACGATGACCGACCACCACCAGCGCACCGCAGGGCAATGTCGCCTGATCGCCTGTGAACAGATGGGTGAGCGCGACCTCGCCATCGGCAAAGCTGCTGACGAATTGGAGGGTGCGCACCGCGATGGCGTGATGGGCAAGCGAGCGATGGATCAGCGGCAGCTCGTTGGTGTTGATGGTCCAGGCGGAGACGAAGCCCGCCGGCGTGACATAGGTGACGTCGAGTCCGCGCCGCGCCAGTTGCTCGCTGATGGCGCTTCCCATGTAATAGTCGTCGAAATCGAACACCACCACCGGTCCTTCGATTGCAGCGCCGTCCGCGATGTCCTCCGGCGTCATCACGCCAGGGCCGGTGATGGCGGCAGCGGGGTGTTCGTTGGGCGAGAAGGAATCGGCGAGCCAGCGGGCACCGGTGGCCAAAACGACATGGTCGGCGCCAAAATTGAGGATGTCCTCGGCGGTAAGCGGACTCGCCGGGTAGAGCGCGACATGGTTGTGCGCACGCAGCTGACCGAGCCGGTAGTCGACGACGCGGTGCCAGGCATTGAGGCCGGGCAGCCGCGACTCGAAGGCAAGGCGGCCGCCGAACTGCTCGCGTGCTTCGGCAATCGTCACATCGAAGCCGCGCCGCGCCAAAGTGACGCCGGCCTCAAGGCCAGCAGGGCCGCCCCCGACCACGAGGACCCGACCGCTCGAGTCGCGCTTGACCTTTTCCGGGTGCCAGCCGCGGCGATGTTCCTCGCCGGCGGTCGGATTCTGGGTGCAGCGGACCCACACGCCGTCATGCCAGCTGGCGATGCACATATTGCAACCGATGCACTCGCGAATCTCGTCGCCCCTACCCTCGGCGATCTTGCGCGGCAGGAAGGGATCCGCGATCGACGGCCGCGCCGCACCGATGAAATCGAGAATGCCGCGGCGAATCTGCGACACCATGGTGTCTGGCGAGGTGAAACGGCCGACGCCGACCACGGGCTTTGAGGTGATCCGTTTCACGAAGTCAACCACCGGCTCGTGGCTTCCTTCCGGCGTATAGCGGGAGGCGGCGCAATCGGTCGGGCTCGTATCCATCTTGACGTCGAACAGGTCGGGATCGTCCTTGAGGAGTTCGATCGCCTCATGGGCCTCGGTCTCGGCATGCGCCCCAGGACGCTTGCGCAGCTCCTCGAGGCTGATGCGGAGCGCCACGGCAGCGCGGCCGCTTGTCGCCTCGCGCGTGGCATCGATCAGCTCACGGACGAGCCTGACGCGATTGCTCATCGAGCCGCCATAGGCATCGGTTCGACGGTTGTATTCTGCGAGCAGGAACTCATGCGGCAGATAGCCCATGCCGGCATAGACATAGATGATGTCGAAACCGGCAGCCTCGGCACGCTGCGCCGCCTCGCCCTGCCAGCGGATGAGGTCGCGGATATCGCTCGCGTCCATCGCCTTCGGGCGCTGCTGCGACATGAACGGGACATGGGTGGCGAGCCACGGTACGCCGGAGGGCGACAGCGGCGGCAGGCGGGTGATGCGGTTCATCGAGAATGCCCCGCCATGCCACAGCTCGACCCCGGCCAGCGCACCATGGCGGTGAACGGCCTCTGTCATCACCGCATGAGTCCGGATGTCGGCATCGTCCCACAGCGTGGCATTGGGAAACGGGCGGTCGTCGGCGCTTGGATGGATCGAGCAGGCTCCGGTGCACACCACGCCCCAGCCGCCCTCTGCCTTGGTGGCGCGAAACGCAGCCCTGGTTTCCGGATTGGCGTTGGTCATGCCCGACGAATGGGGTACCGCATAGAAACGGTTGGGCGCCCGCTTCGGGCCGATCCGCACCGGCTCGAACAGGATGTCGTACCGCGAATCCCGCGCCATTGCCATGTCCGTCGACATTGTTGAACGTTCGTTCAATAACTGAATAGACGGCATGACGCAATAGGCAGTAGGCCGTGAGCGGTCGCTTTCCTACTGCCTACCGGCCGACCGCCGCCTCCCTCCTCCTCGCCAGCTCGCTCTCCAGCCGGTCCACCCGATGCCGAAGATCCTCGTTCTCGAGCTCGGCGAGCACGGCAGCCGCGTCCTTGCCGAGCCGTGCCAGCATGTCCCGTTCATTGACATCGAGATCGGCCCCCGATGCATGTGCCCCATAGAGTGCCAACGCATAGCAACGCATCGGATTGGCAATCGGTACGGCGAGGATCGGCCGATTGGAGCCGGAAGGCAGCGGATCATCTGCCGAGCCCCGCTCCGCCACGCCGAATGGTGCCCCTTTGGCCACCGTTTCCAGCAGCGGATCATCGCTGCTCAGCGTCTTGACTGGCGAGCCGTCCCATCCGAGTGCCGGACCTTCGAGCTTGAAGGTGCCACCCGACTTGCGAAATACCGCGGCAGAGGTGAGTGAAAGGCGCTGGAACGGCTCATCGGCGAGAAGCCGCTCGACCTCGCTCGGATCCCGTGCCTGGAACAACGCATCCTCGAGCGCATGCGCCGTCTGATCGAGCTGCCGATTGAAGAAGTGATCGACGAGCTCGACACCGAGCTCATGAAGACGCGAGATGAGAAACAGCACCACCGTGCCAACCACAAGCCACGCCCAGCTTGGCAGCTCGAACTGCTCCTCGATGCGATCGATCTGGTGATGCAGGACGAGCGCCGGTATGCTGAGCGCCAGACCGAGAATGGTGACGCGGCGCAACGGGATCGCCACACTGACCACGCGCTTGCGCCGCACCGCCTCGAACACGAACAGGCAGAGCACGCCATTGACGAGATAGAGCAACCCGACAATGTCCTCGGTCGGCGTGAAATCGCCGAACGTCGTCTGGAAGACAGTCGTCACCTGCCCGAGCTCGGCAAGGATATAGGCGGGAAGGCCGATCAGGCATCCAGAGATCACCCAGTTCAACCGCTGCTGATTCTGCGGGGTCTGCATTTGCCGCCGGATGATCAGGATGGCCAGCGCTGCAAGATCGACAACGAAGCCGGCTGAGATGCCGATACGAGTGATGAGCTCGGTTCGGTAACCGAACATGCTGGCATAGGACGCCAGCAGTGCCAGCGCCATTGCGACCGCGACGAACGGCACGGCACGCTCCACCGGCTGCCACTCAGGATCGAGCCGGTCATCGGGCACCCTGAATGCGAACAGAAGGAAGCCGGCATAGCCC
>JBKOZY010000079.1:0-6592 GCA_046726135.1 Pseudomonadota bacterium
GAACAGCGCCGCCGAGGTCGCTCCGCCGGTCACCACCTTGACCGAGGTTCCGCCCGCCGCGGCGACCACGCCCCGGGGCGAGGCGGCATCGCCGCCCGGGACCCCGCCCCAGGCCGAGGCCCAGGCGGCATCGCCGCCGGCAACCGAGCAGCAGCCCATGGGCAAGGGCCAGGCCATGGCCGGCCTCCCGGAAGCGACGCCGGGCAATGCCGAGGCGCCACGGCCGCGCCAAGGCCGGGTGGTCATCCAGCCCGGCAACAATCTGTGGAACATCTCGCGGGTGATCTACGGCCAGGGTACGCGCTACACCGTGATCTTTCGGGCCAACAAGGAGCTGATCCGCAACCCGCGGCTGATCTATCCGGGCCAGATCTTTGCGACGCCGGGCAGCGTGCAGCCCGAGTCGATCGATCCGTCCTGGCGCAAGCCCCTGGCCGAGATCGTCGGGGACGGGGCACCCCCGAATTGACCGGTTCATCGCGGGGCGGCGCGATTGTTTTTAGGCGGCGCTCTCACCAGATTCACCATCAGTCGGTCAGGGCTGACGCTCTGGCCATTTGTCTGGAAAATTGCGGATGACAGATCTGACCGTTGCCCTGAATCGAAGCCCTCTCGCCAGCGAGCGGGGCGGCGGTCACCTCGCAACTCTGCGCCAGCTCCTGCCGTATCTGTGGCCGAAGGGGCGGCCCGATCTGCGCTGGCGGGTCATCGTTGCGCTGATCGCGCTCTTCGCCTCCAAGGTGGTGACGGTGTGGGCGCCCTTCGCCTTCAAGGACGCCGTCGACCTGCTCGGCAGCAAAGGCCCGGCCGCCACCGCCATCGCGGTGACGGTGGCGCTGATCCTCGCCTATTCGCTCGCCCGCATCATGATGGTGGTGCTGGCCCAGATCCGCGACGGGCTGTTCGCCAGGGTCGGCCAGAATGCGGTGCGCGAGCTGTCGATCATCACCTTCCGCCACCTCCACGCGCTGTCGCTGAGATTCCATCTCGAGCGGCGAACCGGCGGGTTGTCGCGCATCATCTCGCGCGGCACCCAGGGCATCGACACGCTGCTGCGCTATTCGCTGTTCAACACCTTTCCGACGCTGATCGAGCTCGTCTTCGTCTGCGCCATCATGGCGTGGAATTTCGGCTGGCTCTATGCCGTCGTCACCTTCGTGACGGTGATCGTCTATATCGTCTTCACCTATTCGGCGACCGAATGGCGGATCGGCATCCGCCGCACGATGAACGACGCCGATACCGATGCCAACACCAAGGCGGTCGACAGCCTGCTCAATTTCGAGACGGTGAAATATTTCGGCAATGAGGAGCATGAGGCCCGCCGCTTCGGCGTCGCGATGGATCGCTACGAGCAGGCGGCCATTCGCACCTGGACATCGCTCGCCGTGCTCAATTCCGGTCAGGCGGTGCTGTTCTCGATCGGCCTTGCCATCGTCATGGTGATGGCAGCCATCGACGTCAGCGCCGGACGCCTGACCGTCGGCGACTTCGTGATGGTCAATGCGCTGATGATCCAGCTCTACCTGCCGCTCAATTTCATGGGCTCGGTCTATCGCGACATCAAGCAGGGGCTGATCGATGTCGAGGAGATGTTCAAGCTGCTCACCGTGCCGACCGACATCACAGACAAGCCTGGAGCGCCGCCGCTGACGGTCCGCAAGGGCGAGATCGCCTTCGACAATGTGCGCTTCCACTACGATCGCGAGCGGCCGATTCTCAGGGGCGTGAGCTTCAAGGTGCCGGCCGGCAAGACGGTGGCCATTGTCGGCCCGTCGGGCGCCGGCAAGTCGACCGTGTCGCGGCTGCTCTATCGCTTTTACGACGTGACCGGCGGCGCGATCCGCATCGATGGCGAGGACATCTTCGATGTCACGCAAAGCTCGCTGCGGGCGGCGATCGGCATGGTGCCGCAGGATACGGTGCTGTTCAACGACACCATCCGCTACAACATCGAATATGGCCGGCCCGGTGCGACGCGCGAGGAGGTCGAGAACGCCGCCAGGCTGGCGCAGATCCATGAATTCGTGCTCGGCCTGCCCAAGGGCTATGACACGGTGGTCGGCGAGCGCGGCCTCAAGCTGTCGGGCGGCGAGAAGCAGCGGGTGGCGATCGCCCGCACCATCCTGAAGGCGCCGCCGATCCTCATTCTCGACGAGGCGACGTCGGCGCTCGACACCATGACCGAGCAGGAGATCCAGTCGGCGCTGCGTCGCGTGTCGCAGAATCGCACCACGCTCGTCATCGCCCATCGGCTGTCGACGGTGGTCGATGCCGACGAGATCATCGTGCTCGAGCGCGGCCGCATCGTCGAGCGGGGCACCCACCGGGCGCTGCTCGCGATGGGGGGTGTCTACGCCGCCATGTGGAATCGTCAGCGCGAGGCCGAGGAGGCGCGACGGCGCCTCGCCGAGGCCGATGACGACGACAGCCGGCCCAATGCGCCGCAACTTGTGCCGGCCGGCCAATAGGGGAGCTTGAGATTGGCCAATCCGATTGCCGCGGTGCTGGTGCCGATCCATCGCGATGGCTATCGTTTCATCGCGCTGTTCGGCTTCCTCACTCTGCTGGCTTTCCTGATCCTGCCGCCGCTGTTCGGCTGGGTGGGGGTGATCCTCACCCTGTGGTGCGCCTACTTCTTCCGCGACCCGCCGCGGGTGACGCCGCTCTACGACGGCTTCGTCATCGCCCCCGCCGACGGGGTGATCTCGGCCATCGAGACGGTTGCACCGCCCCCGGAGCTCGACCTCCCGGCGACCCCCGTCACCCGCATCTCGATCTTCATGAACGTCTTCGACGTTCATGTGAACCGCGCGCCGACCGGCGGCCGGGTCGCCCGCATGGCCTATGTCGCGGGGAAATTCCTCAATGCTTCCCTGGACAAGGCGAGCGCCGACAATGAGCGGCAGGCCCTGACCCTCGAAATGCCCGGCGGCGCCCGCATCGGCGTTGTGCAGATCGCCGGCCTGATCGCGCGGCGTATCATTGCTTTTGCCGGGCCGGGCGACCAGCTCCGGGCCGGCCAGCGCTTCGGCCTGATCCGCTTCGGATCGCGGGTAGACGTTTACCTTCCGCCGGGTCAGAATGCCCAGGCGATCATAGGGCAGCGAACCATCGCCGGGGAGACGATCCTGGCTGACTTGACGGCGGCGAGGCCCCCGCTCGAGGGGCTGATCAGTTGAGGAGGAGGCGACCCGTGCGGCGACCGGTCATTGGCTCGGAGCGGCTGTTCAGGGGCACGCGCGAGCAGCGCTTGCGGCGGTTCAAGATGATCCCGGTGCGCTTTCTCTTGCCCAATATCATCACCTTGCTCGCGCTCTGCTCGGGCGTGACGGCGATCAAGCTCGGCATGGAGGGCCGCTTCGAGCTGGCGGTCGGCGCGGTCATCGTCGCGGTGGTGCTCGATGCCATCGACGGCCGGCTGGCGCGGCTTCTCAAGGGCTCGTCGCGCTTCGGCGCCGAGCTCGACTCGCTCGCCGACTTCGTCAATTTCGGCGTCGCTCCGGCGATCCTCGTCTACACCTGGTCGCTGCATCAGCTCAGAAATCTCGGCTGGATCGTTGCACTCGGCCTCGCCATCTGCTGCGCGCTCAGGCTCGCCCGCTTCAATGTCGCAGTCGACGATCCCGACAAGCCGGCCTGGAAGATGAACTACTTCGTCGGCATCCCGGCCCCGGCCGGAGCGGGCCTCGCAATGGCGCCGATGTATCTCGGTTTTCTCGGTCTCGTGCCCGACGGCAAGGCCGCCGCCGCGGCGGTGCTGTTATGGGTCGCCCTGGTCGCCGCCGGCATGGTGAGCCGGCTTCCGACCTTCTCCGGTAAGACGCTGGGCCAGCGGGTGCATCGCGATCTCGTGCCGCCGATCATCGCTGGCGCCGTGCTCGGGCTCATCATGCTGATCGCCTTCACCTGGGAGATGCTTTCGATCATTGCGCTGACTTATGTTGTTCTGATTCCTTTCGGCTTAAGGAGTTATCGCCACCAGGAGCGGGCCTTTGCCGAGCGGGTCGGCGCACCCGGCGAGCTTTCTTCCTGACTGTTGCCGGTACGAGGTCGATATGTCGCGAGTCACAATCTGTGCACATTGCTGTGCCTTGTCGTGGGTTATGTCATAAGGCCGGGCTCCTGCTCGGCTAGGTTGGACCAAGCCCCATGTCGCTCGATATAAGGGCGCTGATCTCGGCGCACGCCGGAGAGGCCAGCGCGCTCTATGAAGCCCATGCAAATCCTCGGCTCGCCAAGGCGCTGAGGCCGATCGGCGTCGACTATGCCTATGTGAGGGGCAAAAGCCCTTATCTGTGGGTTGGCGCGGGCCCGGCGCAGAGGCCGGTCCTGTGCGGCCTTCTGGCGCAGGAGCCGGCGATGAAATTTGCCCGCCGCGCCACCGGACGCAGCCGCATTCTTTACGCTTCCTCGGCCTTTCACGGCCTCACCACCGATGCCTTGTCGGTCAATGGCGGCGATGTCTTCCGGAACGGTTTCTCGGGAGGCTCCAACCCGAAATGGAAGGCGACGGCTTGACCATGCTCGATACCAAACCTGCGGCGTCGACCAAACCGCCGCATGCGTTCGCCAATGGCGGCTCGCGCGCCTGGTTCAACATTTCGGCCTGGTCGATCAGGCGGCCGCTGCCGGCGACTCTCCTGTTCGTCCTGCTGATGGCGGTCGGCGTCTATGCCTATATGCATATGCCGATCACCCGCTATCCGAATGTCGACATTCCGGTGGTGATGGTCCAGCTCGAAAGCCCGGGCACGCCCGCGAGCACGCTGGAGCAGCAGGTGGCGGTGCCGCTCGAGCAGCGACTCAAGGCCATCGAAGGCACCCGCCATGTGCTGACGACCATCGCCGAGGGCTTTGCCGCCATCACCGTCGAGTTCTCGATTGACAAGAAATCCTCCGCCGCGATCGAGGACGTGAAACGGACCTTTGCGGCGTCGCGCAGCGTGCTGCCGCCCGACCTCAAGGATCCGCGCATCGAGCTCATCGAGGTCACCGGCCCGGCCGGGCTGACCTATGCGGTGCGCTCCGACAAGCTCACGCCGGAGCAGCTGGCGGCGGTGGTCAGCACCAAGATCATCCCGGAGATCGAGAAGCTCGAAAGTGTTTCGGATGTCACCGCCTATGGCGGCGCGCGCCGCGAGGTGAAGGTGGCGCTCAATCCGCGCAAGATCGCCGAGAACCAGGTGGTGCCGGTCGAGCTCAGCAAGCAGCTGGCGCGCTTTGCCGCCGACGATGCGCTGAAAAGGGCGGAAGGCGATCCCGAGGCGATCGCCACCGCGCTTGGCGACATGCCGGTGACCACCGGCAGCGGCGACAAGCGGCCGCTCAAGGACTTCGCCATCATCGAGTCGGATGATGCCGATGTGACCTCCTTCGCCATGCTCAATGGCAATGAGACATCGGCCTTCTCGGTCTATCAGGCGCCGGGTGCCAGCGACGTCAAGGTTGCGGAGGAGGTGGCGGCAAAAGTCAAGTCGCTGGCCGCCGCCCATCCTGATGTCACCTTCGAGCTGGTCGACAGCTCGGCGCCCTACACGCTCGGCAATTTCCACTCGGCGCTGCACACCCTGTGGGAGGGCGCCATCCTGACCGTGCTGGTGGTGTTCCTGTTCCTGCGCAACATCCGCGCCACCATCATTGCGGCGATTGCGCTGCCGCTCTCCATCGTGCCGGCATTCTGGGCGATGGACATGCTCGGCTTCTCGCTCAATCTGGTGAGCCTGCTCGGCATCACCATCGTTACCGGCATTCTCGTCGACGACGCGATCGTCGAGATCGAAAACATCGTCCGTCATATGCGGATGGGCAAGCCGCCCCTGAAGGCGTCGATGGAGGCGGCAACCGAGATCGGTCTGACCATGACGGCGATCTCGCTCACCATCATCGCGGTGTTCGTGCCGGTGAGCTTCATGGGCGGCATCGCCGGTAAGTTCTTTACCGAATTCGGCTTGACCGTGTCGGTCGCGGTGCTGTTCTCGCTGCTGGTGGCGTTGCTGCTCACCCCGGTGCTCAGCGCCTATTTCCTCAAGCCGATCGACACCGATGGCCGGCATGAAGGCATGCTGATGCGCGGCTATCTGGTGGTGCTGCGCCAGGCCATCGCCCATCGCTACCTGACGGTGCTGATCGGCTTCGCGATCTTCGCCGCCTCGATCTACATCACCCGCTATCTGCCGTCGGGCTTTCTGCCGCCGGAGGACACCTCGCGCATCCTGATGACGATAAAGCTCGACGACGCGACGTCGATCGACGACACCGTCGAGGAGGCAAAGAAGGTTTACGGCATCATCCGCCGCGACCCCGACGTCCGCGAGGTGTTCGCCAAGGGCGGCGGCGCCGGCCTCGGCGCCGACATCCGCACCGCCAATCTGGTGATCCATCTCAAGCCGCGCAGCGAGCGCAACCGCAGCCAGGCAGCGATCTCCGACAGCATCGAGGCGGAGCTTGCCAAGGAGAAGGGCATCCGCTTCTGGACGGTGAACGAGCTGAGCGGCCTGCGCGACGTTCTTGTCGCGGTGGTTGGCAGCGATGGCGAGAAGGTTGCCCAGGCGGCGCGCGAGATCGAGCGCCAGGCGAGCCAGCTCAAGGA
>JBKOZY010000080.1:0-8730 GCA_046726135.1 Pseudomonadota bacterium
CCGGAATCCTGGGCGGACGCCGCGGGAACGCCGCCGAGCGGATACGCCAGCGAAAGCACCAGCCCGATCACCAATGTGACGAGTAATCGACAGCAGCGCGGCATTCTCTTCCTCCCGGCGCGGCAAGCTATCGAACCGCGCCCCCCTTAACAACCCCGACCAGCCATTAGCGTTCCGAATAGGTCGAGGCTGTCACATCTTCGCCTCAAGTCCGAGGCCTCGCATCTTGCGGTAGAGGGTGGAGCGACCGATGCCGAGCTTGCGTGCGACCTCCGACATCTGCCCACGGTAGCGCTGGAGCGCCATGCGGATCATATCGGCCTCGACCTCTTCGAGGCGGCGAATGTGGCCGCCGTCGGTGACGGCGGGAATGCCGACGGCAATGCCATCGCCGACGACGCCGCCGCGCGAGGAGATGATCTGGCCTTCGCCGCCCGTCATGGCAGCGTGGCCGATGGCCAGCGGCGGGCGCAACGGCAGTGGCAGCGCGGCGGGAACCTTGACTTCGTAACCCTCGACAAGCGAGGCGATCTGCGGAAAATCCTCGACGTCGAGGACGTCGCCCTCGCTCAGAACGATGGCGCGGAACACGGTGTTCTCGAGCTGGCGCACATTGCCGGGCCAGGCATAGGCGAGAAGCATCTCGAGGGCCCGCGGCGCGATGCCGTGGACCCGACGGCCCTCTTCGGCGGAGAAGCGAATGATGAAGTGATCGACCAGCGCCGGAATGTCCTGCTTGCGCTCGCGCAATGGCGGCACGAGGATCGGAAAGACGTTGAGCCGGTAATAGAGGTCCTCGCGAAACCGCCCGGCCTTGACCATCTCGATCATGTTGCGGTTCGTGGCGGAAATCAGGCGGATGTTGACTTTGACCGGACGCCGGGCGCCGACCGGATCGACCTCGCCCTCCTGAATGGCGCGCAAGAGCTTGACCTGGATGTCGAGAGGCAGCTCTGCCACCTCGTCGAGAAACAGCGTGCCGCCATCGGCCTCCTGGAACTTGCCGACATGGCGACCGGTGGCGCCGGTGAAGGCGCCCTTCTCGTGACCGAACAGGATGCTCTCGACCAGGTTCTCCGGAATGGCGCCACAATTGACGGCGACGAAGGGCCGGCCGCGGCGGTCGCTCTCGCCCTGAATGGCGCGGGCGATCATCTCCTTGCCGACTCCCGATTCGCCTTCGATCAGAATCGGGATGCTCGACTGGGCGCCGCGCCGCACCAGCCGTGCCACATTCTGCATGGCCGGGGCGGCGGCAATCAGATCGGCGAAGGTCAGCTGGCCGCCGGCCTTCTGGTTCAGCCGCTTCACCTCCTCGGTCAGGGCATTGACTCTCAGCAGATTCTGCATGGAGACCTTGAGGCGCTCGGGGCTGACCGGCTTGACCACGAAATCATCGGCACCGGCGCGCATCGCCTTGACGACCGTCTCGATCGAACCCTGAGCGGTCTGGACAATGACGGGGATGCGGCCGCTGGTGCTGTCGAGCCGCGACAGCATCTCGAGCCCGTCCATGCCCGGCATCACCAGGTCGAGCACGATGAGATCAACCGACCGAGTTCGCGGCTGGGCGAGAAGGTCGAGGGCGGCGCCACCGCTGTCGGCGAGCACGGTGTCGTGGCCGCAACGCCGGATCATGCTGTCCAGGAGACGCCGCTGGGCGGGGTCGTCGTCAACGATGAGAACGCGATGAGTCATGGGAGTTCGCTTGCCTGTCAGAGCTGCCGTTCCAGTCGATCACGCCATCGAGCGAGGTCATGCGACCTCTGGCCCCACCGCCGTCCATGGTGGAGTCGACACTGGCAGCGATCGGTAAAGAGGCTGTTAATTTCGCGCCGTATTGAAACAGCTCGATGTGCAAGCTAGAGCATGAGCGCCATTCGCAACGTCATGCTCGAAAGGATTCCGGCCGATGCCCCGACGGGCCGAAAACACCGCACTGTCCCGTTTCGTGCTGGCGCTTTGCGATGCGGCGGGCGCGGCGATCCTGCCGCATTTCCGCAATCTGCCAGGCATCGACAACAAGCTCGAAGGTGGCTTCGACCCGGTCACCGAAGGCGATCGGGCCGCCGAGCGGGCGATTCGCGCGATGATCGAGGCGACCTATCCCGATGACGGGATCCTCGGCGAGGAGTATGGGCCAAAGCCGTCGCGGTCAGGACGGGTGTGGGTGCTCGACCCGATCGACGGCACGCGCGCCTTTGTATGCGGGCTGCCGACCTGGATGACGCTGATCGGACTGATCGAAGACGAGAAGGCGGTGATCGGGGCGGCGCACCAGGCCTTTGTCGGCGAGACCTTTCTCGGCAATGCCGAGGGCGCCTTTGCCTATCGCAACGGCAAGCGGGTCTCGCGGCTGCGCGCGGCCGGCGCCAGCACGCTCGACCAGGCCCGTTGCGGCACCACCGGGCCGGCACGCTACAGCGCCGGCAGCAAGGGGCAGATCTATGCGGCATTGCGCAGCCAGGTGCGCGAGTTCCGCCATGATGCCGATGCCTATTTCTTCGCCATGGTGGCGGCGGGTCAGATGGAGATCGCGATCGACACCGGGCTTCAGACCTATGACATCGCGGCGCTCATTCCGATCATCACCGGCGCCGGCGGTTGCGTCACGAGCTGGAGCGGCGGCAGCGCGCTCGGCGGCGGCGACGTCGTCGCCTCGGCCGGGCCGGCGCTGCATGAGACAGTGCTGGCGATGCTGGCGGACTACGACAATGCGCCGGTAAAGGCGTCGAACGCGGCCCAGAACTGAACGCGGAACTCGTCGCGCTCCTGCAGCAGCTCGTGGCGGGCGTGGTCGACGACGACCGCCGCGACGCCGGGCACGTGGCGGGCAAAGTCGCGCGAAGCCTCGGTCGAGACCACGCGGTCGGCACCCGCGGCAACGATCAGCACCGGGGCGGTCAATGGCCGCTCGCCTCTGAGCCGGTGAAGCGCGCGCATCGAGGAGAGGGCGGCATTGAGCCATGAGATGGTCGGAGCGCCGATGCCCAGGGCAGGCTCGGCCTCGATGATCCGGTTGGAGAGGGCAAAGCGCCGGCGGTCGCTGGTGAGCGCATTGCCCTCGAAGGCGTCGAGAGTCAGCGCGGCCTTGCCGCGGCCGGGGACTGAGATCCAGCCAAGGCCGGTCATGATGAAAAGCGGCGCGACGAGCCTGACCAACCAGGGCGGCAGCGGCGTCGGCCCGAGCCCGAGAAATGGCGAGGACAGCACCGCAGCGCTGAACCAGTGATGGCGGCGCAGCGCCCTGAGCAGGATCTGGCCGCCGGTCGAATGGCCGATCGCGTAGAAGGGCGGCGGACAATCGGGCAGCACGATCTCGCGGACGAAGGTCTCGAGATCGATGTCGTAGTGGCGGAAGCTGCGGATGTGGCCGCGCCAGGTTTGGCGGAGCAGGCGGGCGGAGCCGCCCTGGCCGCGCCAGTCCAGCGTGGCGACGGTGTAGCCGCGGGCCCTGAGGTCGCGGACGGTCTCGAAATAACGCTCGATGAACTCGCCGCGACCCTGAAGGACGCAGACCGTGCCCTTGGACAGGCTTGGACCCGGCGCCACCGCGTAGCGCAGGGCCACGCGATCCGGTGTGACCAGACGGCCACAGATCATTCCGGCCGGAATCTCGTTGCCGGGAACCGCGACCAGCTTGGGCGACAACGACGCGACCGTGGCATCGCTGACCGGCGACAGGGCCGGTGCCGAACCCGGCAGCACGGGGCGCAACACTCCCTCGAGCGGCGGCATGCTACTGGCGCCTGACCTCCGCCAGCTCGCCATTGGCCGCCACGATCTTGATCGAGAAGCTCTTGCCGTCCCGGGTGGCGCTGAAGCCATAGGTCTTGCCCGAGCAGCTGTCAGCCTTGATATCCTTGAAGCCGTATTCGGCGACGATGCCGCGGGCCTTGTCGCAGCTCACCGACCCCTGCCCCGGCTGGGCGGCGTCGGTGCTGCCGGTGGTCACATCATCGCTTTCAGCCCCAAGCGCTGCGGTGGCAGCTTTCGGCTTCCTCGGCGACATCGGCTGGGCAGCCGACGGTTTCATGCCGGGCTCGGCCTCGATCGCCTGGTCGGGGCCTGGCGGCTGGTAGGCGTGGCGCTGGCGCGGGGGGCGATTGTCCGGCGCCGGCTCGGCGTAGGGATCCTCATATTGGCGAGCCGCCGGGTAAGCGGGGGGCGGCGGGGGCGGCGGGAAAAGGCCCCAGGTCATGCCGTCATAATGGCCATAATTGCCGTAGAACCAATGGCGGTTCTGGGCCGAGCCATCAGCAGAGACAAGGCCGAGAAGCAGCGCCGCGCCCCCTGCAATCGTCAATAATCTCGAGGTCTTTTGCATGACGAAGCTCCAGATCGCGACATTCGCGGTCGAGGCCCAAGGCCCCGCCGGCCTGGAATCGCTCGTCTTTACGGTTAGTTCCGATTTGAGGCGAGATCGCGGCTTCGCGGGCAATCGGACCGCCTGTCGAGCGGTCGAGCGCGTCAGCGGGTGCGTCCGACACTCAAGATCGTTCCGGACCAGGGATCCATGACGACCCGATAGGGCTTGCCGCGACGCAGCGCCACGAAGGCATAGGTATTGCCCTGGCAATGGATCTGCTGAACCACCAAGAAGCCGCGCGCAATCAACGAGCGGCCCGCATCGACGCAATTCAACTTATACATGTACTTCCACGCGTCCGGGTTGAATGACCGGCTGCGCGGGTTGAGGTCGGGCGCGGGATAGGGCCCGAAACCACCATAGAAGCCGCGGTCGACATATTGACCAGCGGCAGGCGGCGCGACGGCGCTCACCAAGGCGAGGAGGCCAAGGGCGGTAGCGAACGGCTTCAAGGGCATGCGCTTCTCCATCGATCGCCTCTTGAAGGGCCGAGGCAGGCGCCTAAATTAGGGGTGCGGCGCCAATAGGGCCGCAAGACAACCCGGCCGGATGTCCGGCGGGATAATAGCAACAGAGCTCAAGGAGGTTGTTGCCATGTTGTTTGACTTTACTCCGCTTTATCGCAGTTCCGTCGGTTTCGATCGCTTCGCCAAGATGCTGGACGAGGCGAGCAGCTTCGAAGCTCCGACCTATCCGCCCTACAATATCGAGCGCACCGGCGAGAATGCATACCGCATCACCATGGCGGTTGCAGGCTTCAGCCCGGGCGACCTCAATATCGAGGTGAAGGAAGGGACGCTGACCATCTCCGGCAAGCGCCAGGAGCAGGAGCCGAAGTCCGAATATCTCCATCAGGGCATTGCCGCGCGGAGCTTCGAGCGGCGCTTCCGGCTTGCCGACCATGTCGAGGTGCAGGGTGCCGAGATAGAGAACGGTCTCCTCCATGTCGCCCTCAAGCGCGAGCTCCCCGAGGCGATGAAGCCGCGCACCATCCAGGTGACGCAGGCCTCCGACAAGAAGGTCATCGAGGGCCGCAAAGAGGCCGCCTAACCTCTAGCGCCTGAGATCGGAGCCGAGCAGACAGCCGGTCATGGCCGCTGCTGCTCGGCTCCCGATTGCCGGCCGGCCGACAACGGTCTGACGGCACCGGCGAGCCGCAAAAGCTTGCCGACATCCTCCTCGGTGGTGCGGAACGAACAGACGAGCCGCACCAGCGCCTCATCGGGGCCCGGCGCCACCAGGCCCGATCCCATTCCCGGCCATTCATAGCAATGCGCCTCGCCCGACAACGCCTGGAACAGGCTCCGCGGCATGATGGCGAAGACCTCGTTGGCCGACACATCCACCGCCAGCCTGATTCCTAAGATGCGGGCGAGCCCATCGCCCAGCAGCCTCGCCATCGCATTGGCGTGGCGGGCATTGTTCAGCCACAGATCGCCGTCGAGATAGGCCAGCATCTGAGCACCGAGGAAGCGGCCCTTGGAAAGCAGCTGGCCGGCCCGCATACGGCGATAAATGAAGTCGTTTGCCAGCTTCTCGTCGAAAAAAATCACCGCTTCGAGCGCCAGCGCACCGTTTTTGGTGCAGCCGAAGGACAGGGCATCGACGCCGGCCCGCCAGGTGATGTCGGCGGGGGCGCAATGAAGCGCCGCCACGGCATTGGCGAAACGGGCGCCGTCCATATGCAGCTTCATGCCCTTGGCGCGACACAGCTCGGCAAGCTTGCCGATCTCGGCCGGCGTGTAGATGGTGCCGAGCTCGGTCGCCTGGGCGATCGACACGGCGGCCGGCTTGGGGTCGTGCTCGCCGCGGATGAAGCCGGCAATCACCCTGGCGATGGCGTCGGGCGTGATCTTGCCGGCCGGCTCGGCAATCCCGATCATCTTGGCACCGCCGGTGAACAGCTCCGGGGCGCCGCATTCATCGACCACGACATGGGCTTCGGCATGGGCGAAGACGGCGCCGTAGGGCGGCACGAGCTGCGACAGCGCGAGCGCATTGGCAGCGGTCCCGGTCACCACGAGAAAGCTCCAGACCTGGCGCTCGAACAACTCGGACAGACGTTCCTCGGCCTCGCGGGTCCAGGGATCGACGCCATAGGACGGCGATGTGCCGGCATTGGCGGCGATCAGCGCGTTCATGATCCGCTCATGGACGCCGAAGACGTTGTCGCTTGCGAAATTCATCCACCCCTCCTCGAGACGATCATTCTCTAGAGCCCGCCGAAGCCGGCAACGATCTCCTTCAGCACCTGGCGGAAGGCCGGGCCCAGGTCCTCGCGGGCGAGCCCGTAAGCGACATTGGCGGCCAGGAAGCCCACCCGATCGCCGCAATCATAGGTCTTGCCCTCGAATTTGAGGCCAAAGAAGCGGTCTTCGGCCATGAGCTGGATCATCGCATCGGTAAGCTGGATCTCACCGCCGGCGCCGGGGTTCTGCGCGGCGATGCGGTCGAATATCTGCGGCTGCAGGATATAACGGCCGGAAATGATCAAATTGGAGGGAGCTTCTTCAAGCTTCGGCTTCTCGACCATGCCGTCGATGCGGAAGCCGCGACCGAAGGCGGGGCCGACCTTGACCACGCCATAGCGGCTGACCTGGTCGGGCGGCACCTCCTCGACGGCGATGACATTGCCGCCGGTGTCGGCATAGACCTCCATCATCTGCTTGAGGCAGCCGGGCCTGGCGTGGATCAGCATGTCGGGCAAAAGCAAGGCGAAGGGCTCGCCGCCGATGAGCTCGCGGGCACACCAGACGGCGTGACCGAGCCCCAGCGGCTCCTGCTGGCGGGTAAAGCTGGTCTGGCCGGCGGACGGCAGATCCTGCTCCAGGAGCACCAGCTCGGCATGCTTGCCGCGCCGCTTCAGGGTCTCCTCCAGCTCGAACTGCTTGTCGAAATGATCCTCAATGACGCCTTTGTTCCGCCCTGTGACGAAGACGAAATGCTCGCAGCCGGCTTCGCGGGCCTCGTCAACCGCAAGCTGGATGACCGGACGGTCCACAACAGGAAGCATTTCCTTGGGCACCGCCTTGGTGGCGGGCAAAAACCTGGTACCGAGACCAGCGACTGGGAAAACGGCCTTCTTGATGGGGCGCTTCATGGCGAGGACCTGGTTCGAGGTGGAATAAGGCTAGAGCTAATGGCCGGTAACCATTTGGGAAACGTTTTGCAAGAAAGTCGCGCGACAGTGAAGCGTTGCTTTTCGGGGACGCCAACGCGCTGACAGCCGATAGGACGACGAGATCATGGCCATCCTGGTCACCGGCGGAGCAGGCTATATCGGCAGCCACATGGCGCATGCCCTGGTGGAGCGCGGCGAAGAGGTGGTGGTCCTCGACAATCTCGCCACGGGCGTCGAGTGGCTCGTGCCGCATGCTGCAACCTTCGTGCGTGGCGACATCGCCGACAACGACCTCGTGAACCAGCTCATCCGCGATCATGCCGTTGTCGAGATCATCCATTTCGCAGGATCGGTGGTGGTGCCGGACTCGGTGGCCGACCCGCTTGCCTATTACCTCAACAACACCGCCAAGTCGCGCGATCTGCTGGAGGCGGCGGTGAAGGGCGGGGTCGAGCGCTTCATCTTCTCGTCGACCGCGGCAGTCTATGGGCAGCCCGACAAGGTGCCGGTGCTCGAGGATGCCGAGCTCAAGCCGATGTCACCCTATGGCCGATCGAAGCTGATGACCGAATGGATGCTGCGCGACACCGCGGCCGCCACCGGCCTCTCCTACATGGCGCTGCGCTATTTCAACGTGGCGGGAGCCGATCCCAAGGGGCGGACCGGCCAATCGACGCCGCGCGCCACCCATCTCATCAAGGTGGCCTGCGAGACGGCGGTCGGCTCGCGTCCGCATCTCGACATATTCGGGCGCGATTATCCGACCCGCGACGGGACCTGCGTCAGGGACTACATCCATGTCAGCGATCTCATCGCGGCGCATGATGCGGCGCTTGTCCATCTGCGCGGCGGAGGCGCAAGCGGCATCTTCAACTGCGGTTACGGCCGCGGCTACTCGGTGCTCGACGTCGTTGCCGCGGTGGAGCGAGCGACCGGCAGGCCGCTGCCGGTCAGGGATGCGCCGCGCCGGCCGGGCGATCCGCCGACTATCGTGGCCGGCGCCGAGCGGGCGCGGCAGGTGCTCGGCTGGTCGCCGCGCCACGAGGATCTCGATCTGATCGTGGGCTCGGCACTGGCATGGGAGCGGCGTCTCAGGCAGCGCAATGCCTGAGGGGATTTCGGGTTGAGGGTGAGTTTGCGTCGGGTTGAGGGAGAGGCATGAGCAGAGCGAGAAATTTCAAGCTCGTCGCGGCAGTAATCCTGGCCGCCACGCTATCCGGCCCGCCGGTCAGGGCCGAGC
>JBKOZY010000081.1:0-3631 GCA_046726135.1 Pseudomonadota bacterium
CTCCTGGCCAGCTTTCCGCTTGCCTGCTCGACCATCCTGCTGGTGATCTACTCCCTCTATGGCAGCGCGAGCCTGGGCTGGCTCATTTTTGGCGGCCTGGCATGGAGCGGTACCATCTTGTCCGCTGGCATCATCCTAAAGACCGCCTGCGACTTCGTCCGAAAGGCCTGACTCGCCCAAAAGAGTTTGCGCCGCGAGCCAGCTGCGGAAGGCGGCAGCATTGGGCAGGCGGAACGTTGCCGCCGTCGGATCATCGCCGATCTTGATCGACACGCCGCCCAGCCGGTTGACGGTGACGAAGGCATCCTCGTCGGTGCGGTCATCGCCGGCGACGATCGGCACCCTGCCCTTGAACGGCAGCTCGTTGAGGAACGCCTCGATCGCATGGCCCTTGTGGGTCGCCGCGCTCTTCGCCTCGATCACCATCTTGCCGCGCATGAGCGTGATGCCGGTCAGCCCTTGCGTCGCCCTGACCATTTCGGCAATCGCCTCGCCCTCGAGCTCGGGACGCAGCCGGTAATGCAGCGCCACCGCGCCGCGCTTGCGCTCGACCAGGACACCGGCATTGTCCTTGGCAAAGGGCTGAAGCGCATCCTCGACCTCCGCCACGAACGCCGAGGACAGCGTCACATCGACCATGATGCCGTTGTAGCTGCGCCGCGTCAGGCCATGGACGCCGGCGACCGGCAGGCTGAGCGGGCTCAGATAGTGATCGATATCCGGGATCTCGCGGCCGGTGACGATCGCAACCGCGCCATCCATTACCTTCGTCAGATAGGACAGCGCCGCCCGCGCCTCCGGCTCGAGCCGCACCGCATCCGGGCGCTCGGCGATCTCGACAAGTGTGCCATCGAAATCGAGAAACAGGGCATGTCGCCCGCGATCGATCGCGAAGGGCAGGACAGGGCTCTCGGACATCGGCTCGAGCGGGACCGCAGGGTGCATCACTGGGCGGAAAATGCGACAGGCAGAAGCAATGTTCCAGCCCGATTCCGGCGCTCATAGCGACCGGACGAAGGCGATAAGGCGCTGGCGGCTCGCCTCGTCCAGCCCGCGAAAGGCGTCGCGCGACCGTCTTGCCTCGCCGTCATGCCACAATATTGCCTCGCCGACGCTGGCCGCCCTGCCGTCATGCAGATAGCGCCGCTGTGACGCCACACCGCTGCTCAGTCCGACGAGCGGTGCGGTGCGCCATTCTCCGGGCCTGGCAGTGCCGTCGGCCGTCCCGTCGCTGAGCCCACGTCCCATCTGGTGCAGGAGGAGATCGGAATAGATGGTGACCGCACCGCCACCTTCGGTGGCAAGGCTCTCGCGGTGGCAGGCGGCGCAGCCGGCGGCGCGGAACGTCGCCGCTCCGAGGCTGTCGGAGGGCTTGCGGTCGATGCCGAGGCTGATGACGAAGCTGCTCAGCCTGGCGACATCGGCAGCAGGAAGCTCCTCGGCCGTCAATCCCATATCCTCGGCCAGGGCGGAGGAGATCTGATCCTCGAGCCGCGCCTGCCCCGCCCGCCAGCCGAAGCGGCCGATCCGCTCATTTCCACGGGCGTCGCGGACAGGGCGCGCCCGCCCGTAAACCCCGTCGCCGTCGCGATCCAAAGGATCGGCATTGGCTAGGATCGCCGCATCGCTGACTCGCGAGATCGTCGCGGCGGCGCCGAGTGGCGGTGCGGCCCTCAGGCTCATCTTGGTCGTCGCGGCGAATGGTTGACCGTTGAGCGCGACCCGCACAGCAAGCTGCTGGAGGCCGTCGCTGCGTGGCTCGAGTCGGGCATAGACCCGGCCTTCCGGCGTGACGCCGGCGATGGCCTTGCTGTGCAGCTGCCGGCCATAATGCGGATCGGGCTGGCCCTCCTTGGACGACAGACGCAGCACGCCGCCCGCCGCCGCGATGTCGCCGCCCGGGGTCAGCACGAAGCGGGCGCCGCCGCCATCCTTGTGGCAGGAGGCGCAGGAGGCCTCATTGTAGAGCGGGCCGAGGCCACTCTTGTGGGCGGAGGGATCGGCCCATTTCTGCTCGAAGAGCGCCCGGCCATCATCGACATCGCCAGCGAGCACCAGCCCGCCCGGCGCAGCGAGCAGAATCAGGAGCGCGATTCTCGCAACGAGAACAGTCATTTCGCGATACTAGAGCATCATGCTGCCAGGTCTACCCAGCCTGCGCAACCCGAAGGGCCGGGCGCTTTTGCCGGCGCAGGTGGGTGCACCTGACAGCATGATGCTCTATCCCAGGGCTTGATGCTTGAGCCAATCGGAACGAGTTTGTCCCCATCCTTCTTACGAAGGCAGCGGACGATAAATTCCCGTGAGGTGGGTTGTCCTTCGATGACGGGGAACGGAATGCGCATCCACATCGTGATGAACATTCATGCCGGCACATTGCGGGGCAGCGATCCGCGCCAGATCGCCGAGCAGGTGGTCGCCGCCTTCGCCGATGCCGGCCACGAGGTTTCGATCGACCTGGCGAGCGGGCCACAACTGCGCGAAAGGCTGGTCGCTGCCGCGAAGCGCAACGACATCGATGTGCTGGTGGCCGGTGGCGGCGACGGCACGATCTCGACTGCCGCCGGCCTCCTGAAGGACCGCCCGATCGCGCTCGGCGTGCTGCCCGGCGGCACCATGAACATGTATGCCCGCACGCTGCGCCTGCCGATCGACCCGGTGGCAGCGGCGAAAGCGCTCGCCCATGGCGAGGTGCTCGCCGTCGACGGCGCCACCGCCGGCGGGCATCTGTTCCTCCACCAGATTTCCTTCGGAATTCAGCCCCATGCCATCCGGCGGCGGGAGCAGATGCGCTACGGGTCGCGGATCGAGAAGATCATCGCCGGCGTGCGCTCGCTGTTGGCGACGCTGCGCGACCCGCCGCAATTCACCGTCGAGGTGGTGCTCGACGGCGACCCGCGGCTGCTGTCGACCTCGGCGCTTGCCGTGTCCAACAATGTCTATGGTGACGACCATCTCCCCTATGCCGACCAGCCCGATGGCGGCATTCTCGGCATCTATGCGGCAACCTCGACGAGCTGGTCGGATCTTGCCGAGATCGGGGCCGCCCTGGTGCTCGGGGGCTGGAAGAACCACCCCAAGATCATCGTCGAGACGGCGCGGCAGGTGCGCATCAAGCTGCTCCACCGCCAGCGTCACCGCGGCTTGCTTGCCTCGATCGATGGCGAGACCAAGCGGTTCCACGGCGACATCGAGATCGCCATTCATCCCAAAACTGTGAAAATCCTGGCGCCCGCCCGGGCGGCTGCCGCATGAGCGCCGCATTTGCCGCGCGCCGGGCCTGCACGTTGAGCGGGCTGCTTTTTTTGCCTTTGTAGGGAACCAGGCGTAACATGACCCGTTACGGCCGGGGAATTTCTGGCCGTGTGCCCGTTTGGGGAAAGGATCCGCGTCGAATGAGTCTTGCCCAGCAGGTTGCGCCGCATATCCCGCTGCTGCGCCGTTTTTCTCGCGCTCTCACCGGTAGCCAGCAAAGCGGCGATGCCTATGTCATGGCGCTGCTCGAGGCGCTGATTGCCGATCCCGACGCGCTGCGGACCGACATCCCCCTGAGGGTCGCCCTTTACCATCTGCTCTGCAAGCTGTGGGGGTCGCTCAGGATCAATCTGCAGAGCTCTGCACCGACCGAGGG
>JBKOZY010000082.1:0-2408 GCA_046726135.1 Pseudomonadota bacterium
GCGCAGCGAGGCGAGCGAGGATCAGTCGCTCACTGCGGTCAAGGGCCGTCCGGTGGAGTCGCTGATCCGCGGCCCGGCCAAGGAGGGCACCGCCGATCTCATGCCAGCGCTCGCAGTCGGCGGCAATGGGCGCAACAAGTCTGCCGCGCCGCCGCGCGAGACGGAGACGCTGGTGGCCAAGCTCAATGCCGCCGCCCGCGATCTGGTGGAAGCGCTCGATGGCAGCACGCCGCCTGAGCTCGAGGGCCAGTACGCTGCCGGCGAGGGCCATGTCTACACGCACCACCTCTATCTGCGCCGCGGCAACAAGATGCTCAAGGAGGTGGCAAGCCGTTATGAGCGCGAGCGCCCGGTCCGCGGTCGGCTCGATGCCTTCGTCCGGCTGTTCGAGCGCCTGCTCGACACGGTCGCGGAAGGGCCGCGCGGCGAGGACATGGTCGACGCCTGTCTCAATTCCGAGAGCGGCAAGGTCTATTTGCTGCTCGGCCAGGCAAGCGGCCGGCTCCACGCCTGAGAAGGCAGTTAGGCAGCAAGCATAGGCAGGCATGGATCACTGGCGACTGCCTGTCGCATTGCTGCAAACTGCCCCTCTTCCCACTTCGCGGCGAGAATGGAAACTGGTAGGGAAAGAAGCCCCGTCCTCTGCGCCTCGCCCAGACCGCCATGCAAATCGACAGACCCTATCTGCTCTTTCTCGGTGATGTACCCGACCAGCTCGCGGCCAAGACGGCGCAGGGAATCGTCGATTGGCGTCCTGATTGGTGCGTCGGCCAGCTGCGGCTTGACGGCTGCAAGGCTGATTGCGGCCTCGCCGACCTGACCATCGCTGAAGCCAGGAGACGCGGCGCCAAGACGATGATTGTCGGCGTCGCCAATGCCGGAGGCATTCTGCCGCGGCACTGGACTCGCGAGATCATTGCTGCGCTCGCCGCCGGGCTCGATGTCGCGACGGGCCTTCACACCCGCCTCGCCTCGGTGCCGGAAATCGCCGAAGCCGCCGAGAAGCATGAGCGGCAGCTGTTCGACGTTCGTCATTCCGCCATGACCTTTGCCACCGGCAAGGGCATCAAGCGTCCAGGCCGCCGGCTGCTGACCGTTGGGACCGATTGCTCGGTGGGAAAGAAATACGCTGCCCTGGCGCTGGAGCGGGAAATGACGGCGAGGGGCTACAAGGCGGATTTCAGGGCCACCGGACAGACTGGGATCTTCATCTCCGGCCGAGGGGTCGCCATCGATGCGGTGGTGGCCGACTTCATCTCGGGTGCCGCGGAGTGGCTGACACCGTCCAATGCACCCGATCACTGGGATGTGGTAGAGGGCCAGGGCTCGCTGTTCCACCCGTCATTCGCCGGGGTCACGCTCGGCCTGCTCCACGGCTCCCAGCCTGACGCTTTCGTCGTCTGCCATGAGCCGACCCGGCGCAAGATGCGCGGCGTCGAGCATCCTCTGCCGACGATTCAGGAGGTCATCGACGCCACCATCAAGGCCGGCCGCCTGACCAACCAGGCGATCCAATGCGTCGGCATCGCGGTCAATACCGAGGCGCTCGACGAAGCGGCGGCCCGCGATTACCTGACCGCCACCGGCAAGGTCCATAGGCTCGCTTGCGTCGATCCGATCCGCACCGGTGTCGCGCCGTTGGTCGATGCCCTGGAAGAGCAATTCCCGGTCTGACCATGCCGCACCTCATCATCGCCCGCGAAACTTGGCCGCTTGCCGCCATCTTCACCATTGCCCGGGGCTCCAAGACCGCGGCCGAGGTGGTGACAGTGATGCTCGAGCAGGACGGTGTCGTCGGCCGCGGCGAGTGCGTGCCCTATGCCCGTTATGGCGAGTCGGTCGACGGCGTGCTGGCCGAGCTCGAGGCTGCACGAGCTGCCATCGAGGCGAATAACGATCGCGAGAAGGTGCCAACCCTCGTCCAGGCCAGCGCCGCCCGCAACGCGCTCGACTGTGCATTGTGGGATCTGGAGGCGAAGCGGGCCGGCAGGCCGGCCTGGCAGCTGGCCGGTCTTGCCGAGCCGCGACCAGTGGTCACAGCCTACACGCTGAGCCTCGCCGACCCCGCTGCCATGGGTGAGGCTGCGGCGGCCGCGGCCAGCCGCCCGCTTCTCAAGCTGAAGCTCGGCGGTCGGGATGACCGCGAGCGTCTGGCCGCGGTGCGCCGCAATGCGCCAGCGTCGCGGTTAATCGTCGATGCCAATGAAGGTTGGAGCGAGGCGGCGTTGCCGGCGATGTTCGCGGCCTGCGCCGAATATGGGGTCGAGCTCATCGAGCAGCCGCTGCCTGCCGGGCGGGATGCGGCACTCGCAGCGGTCAGGCGTCCGGTTGCGGTCTGCGCCGATGAATCGATCCATGTGGCGTCCGACATAACTGCTCTCGCCGATCGCTACGATGCAATCAACATC
>JBKOZY010000083.1:0-8821 GCA_046726135.1 Pseudomonadota bacterium
CGTCGGAGCTGCGTGAAGAGCTGCGGCAGAAATATATTGAGATGCAGCGGGCCAAAAATCCCAATTACGGCACAGTCCTGAATATGGGAGGCGTGTGGTCCGATCAGTGAAATCCTGACGGCCTCCTTCCCTTGGAGGGGAGGAACAAGCGGTGGGTTACGAAAAGTTCAGTAGCGCTGAAGGACGGCGCGGGGCAGGTTCCCTGGCCCTGAACAAAGCCTAATCCATCCTGGAGAATGCCATGCGCAATGCCGCCTGCCCGCCGCCACGGCTGAAGCAGCTCACGGTTGCCCTTGCCGCACTTGCGGCCGTCGCCATGACCGCGGTTCCCCCGGCGCGCGCACTCAATATCGAGGTCGCCCGCTTTACGCTGGGCAACGGCATGCAGGTGGTGGTGATCCCAGACCGGCGGGCGCCGGTGGTAACCCAGATGGTGTGGTACAAGGTGGGGGCAGCCGACGAGCCTCAGGGCAAGGCCGGCATCGCGCATTTTCTCGAGCATCTGATGTTCAAGGGCACAGCGCAGGTCCCCGCGGGAGAGTTTTCGCGAATCGTGCGTCGGCATGGTGGCGAGGACAACGCCTTCACCAGCCAGGACTTCACTGCCTATTACCAGCGAATCGCCAAGGACCGGCTCGATCTCGTCATGGGGCTCGAGGCCGACCGGATGCGCAATCTGCAGCTGACCGATCAGGCTGTGCTGCCGGAGCGCGAGGTCATCAAGGAGGAGCGGCGGCAGAGGACCGACAACGATCCCGCCAACCGGCTCGGCGAGCAGCTCGATGCCGCGCTTTATCTGGCGCATCCCTATGGCAAGCCGGTGATTGGCTGGATGTCGGAGATGTCACAACTCAATCGCGACGATGCGATCGCCTTCTATCGTCAGCACTATACGCCGTCCAATGCGGTGCTGGTCGTTGCCGGCGACGTCAATCCAAGCGAGGTGAAGGCGCTGGCCGACAAGCATTTCGGCGTGCTGCCCAACAGCACGCAGCCCCATCCCAGGATCCGCACCAGCGAGCCCGAGCCGGTGGCGTCGCGACGCGTCACGCTCGCTGATCCGCGGGTCGCCACGCCGTTGATCCAGCGTTCCTATCTCGCGCCGAGCTATCGCACCGCCAAGCCCGGCGAGGCGGAAGCGCTCGAGGTGCTCGCGGAAGTGCTGGGCGGCAACTCCACGAGCCGACTCTATCGCAGCCTGGTCGTCAACCAGCAGGTCGCGGCACAGGCGGGCGCGAGTTATTCGGGCGAAAACCTCGACTCGGGAAATTTCGTGATCTATGCGACACCGGTGCCGGGCGGGACCAATGAGGCGGCGGAGGCGGCGCTCGATACCGAGCTTGACCGATTGGCCCACGAGGGGACCACCGAGGAGGAGGTCGCCCGCGCCAGGAACCGGCTGCTCGCCGATACGGTCTATTCGCTCGACAGCCAGTTCCGTCTGGCCTACCTGTTCGGGGCAGCGCTGACCTCGGGCCGCACGGTCGATGATGTCCTCGCCTGGGACGAGCGGGTTCGCAAGGTGACCAAGGAAGACGTCGACCGGGTGGCGCGCGCGGTGCTGCAGCTCAACCGCTCGGTCACCGGCATTCTGATCAAATCGCCCGGCGGGGCGGATGCCAAGGTCGCCAACTGAGCCTCCCTCGGAGTGAATCCATGCTGTCCATTCACCTGACAACCTCCAGCATCTTGCGAGTGCTCATGCTTTGTGCGGCAACCCTCGTCGGCGCGGCCACGATCGGCGCATCCGCGGCCCATGCGATCACCATTCAGGAAGTCAAGTCCAAGGGCGGCATCACCGCCTGGCTCGTCGAGGAGCATGCGATCCCGCTGGTCGCCATGAGCTTCTCCTTCGAAGGCGGCTCGGCGGCCGATCCTGTCGACAAGCCGGGTCTCGCCCACTTCCTCTCCGGCATGCTCGACGAAGGCGCGGGCGACCTTGATTCCAACGCCTTCCAGACCCGCGAGGACGATCTCGCGATGAAGCTTTCCTTCGACACGGGTCTCGACAATTTCAGCGGCTCGCTGCAGACGCTGACCGCCAATCGGGCCGGTGCGTTCGATCTCCTGCGGCTCGCGCTCTCCAAGCCACGCTTCGACGCGGCGCCGCTCGAGAAGGTACGCCGGCAGATCCTTCTGTCGGTGAAGGGCGATGCCGAGGATCCGGAAGCGATCGCCGGCGATGTCTGGATGCATGCAGCCTTTGGCGCCCACCCCTATGCCCGCGACGACAAGGGCACGGTCGAGGCGGTCAACACGGTGACGGGGGAGGACCTCGGGCAATTGAGCAAGCGCCTGTTCGCGCGCGAGGGTCTGAAGATCGCGGTTGTCGGCGACATCGGCGCCGATGAGCTGGCGGTGGTGCTCGACCAGGTTTTCGGCGACCTGCCGGAGCGGTCGGGGATGCCGAAGATCGCCGAAACCGCCGTCCAGCACGGGCCGGTGGTGAAGATTGTCGATCGTGATATTCCGCAGAGCGTGATCCAGTTCGGTCTGCCAGGCATCAAGCGCAAGGATCCGGATTTCATGGCGGCCTATGTCATGAACTTCATCCTTGGCGAGGGCGGCTTCGGTTCGCGGCTGATGGAGGAGGTGCGCGAGAAGCGCGGGCTGACCTACGGAATCTCGACCGGTCTATATCCGATGGAGCGGTCGGCGGCCTTCGTCGGCAATGTCTCGACAGTCAATGAGCGGGCCGGTGAAACGATCGAGGTGACCAAGCGCGAGATCGGGCTCATGGCGGCGGAAGGGCCGACCGAGCAGGAGCTTGCCGAGGCCAAGACCTATATCACCGGCTCCTATCCACTGCGCTTCGATTCGAGCCGCAAGATCGCAGCGCAGCTGCTGTCGATCCAGGAGCAGGAACTCGGCATCGACTATGTCAACAAGCGCAATGCCCTGGTCGAGGCGGTGAGCATCGACGATGTGCGGCGGGTCGCCAAGCGCCTGCTTCGGGTCGATGATCTGATCATCACCATCGTCGGCCGTCCGAAGGACGTCGCTGCGGTCCCGAAGAGCTGATCCGGTAAGTAGGCAGTAGGCAGTAGGCAGGGCACCGCTCACTGCCTATTGCCTAATGCCTACTGCCTTGACATCTTCTCTTCCCTGTTGCCCAGCGTTGCTGCAGAGCCGGAGGTCCCCAATGCTCTACCGCCAGGACATCTCCGGCGTGCTGGCCGAGACCATTGGCGAGCGCGGGGTCAAGCCACGCCAACTCGATGAGACACTCGCCCGTGCCGACGCGGCTCTCGACACGCTGCGGCAATGGCATCGCGAGCAAAGCCTGCCGCTGCTCAGGCTGCCGGGTCGGCGCGATGATCTCGAGCAATGTGGCGAGGCTGCTGCGACGCTCGCCAAGGGAGCGCGCGACATCCTGGTCCTTGGCACTGGCGGGTCGAGCCTCGGGGCGCAGGCGCTGGCGCAGCTCGCCGGCTACCGGGTGCCGGGAGTGCGGCCGTTCGGCACGGGCGCGAACGAGGTTCGCTACCATTTCTTCGACAATCTCGACGCGACGACGATTGCCGAGGCCCTCAAGACGCTCGATCTCAGGCGGAGTTCGGCGTTTGCCGTGTCGAAGTCGGGCGGCACGCCGGAAACGGTGGTGCAGCTGCTGCTCATGCTCGAGGCGTTTACCAAGGCGGGGATCGACCCGGCACGGCGGCTGGTGGCGTTGACCGAGCCCGGGTCGCCGGAGAAGAACGCCTTCCGCATGCTGGCGGAACGCCATGGGCTCAAGGTGCTCGACCATGATCCACAGATCGGTGGCCGCTATTCGGTGCTTTCCAATGTCGGGATCGTGCCGGCCATGCTGATGGGGCTCGATCCGGTGGCGCTGCGGCAAGGCGCGGGGCAGGTGATCGATCCCATCATCGACGGCGCCAAGGCATCGCAGGTCGCGCCGGCACTCGGCGCCGCCGCCATCTTCGCGGCCGACCGGGTGAGCCGGCTCAATGCGGTGATCCTCATGCCCTATAGCGACAGGCTGCGGCTGTTCTCGTCGTGGTTTGCGCAATTATGGGCCGAGAGCCTCGGCAAGGCGGGCCAGGGGAGCCAGCCGGTTGCCGCCGCCGGCCCTGTCGACCAGCACAGCCAGATGCAGCTGTTCCTCGACGGGCCGAACGACAAGCTTCTGACCATCGTCAGCATCGCTGATGCCGGCAAGGGTCCGAAAATCCCGCGCCGCTACAGCAAGTCGCCGCTGCTTTCCTATCTCGCCGGCCATGCCGTCGGCGACCTCACCGCCGCCCAGGCCAAGGCCACGCGTGAAACTTTTGTGCGTAACGGCCGTCCGGTGCGAACAATTCATGTCGAGAGGCTTGACGAGGAGGCCATGGGCGCGCTTCTCATGCACTTCATGATCGAGACGATCGTCATGGGCCTGATTGCAGGTGTCGACCCGTTCGATCAGCCGGCGGTGGAGCAGGGCAAGGTCCTGACGCGCGAGTATCTCGCTGCCATGTAGGAGGCTCGATTGCGCATCCGCCGGCTGTCGGAAGGGCTCGTCAATCGCATCGCCGCCGGCGAGGTGGTGGAGCGGCCGGCGAGCGTCGTCAAGGAGCTGGTCGAGAATGCGCTCGACGCCGGGGCGCGGCACATCGATGTCGTGTTCCATGGCGGCGGCAAGACGCTGATCCGGGTCAGCGACGATGGCTCGGGGATGGATGCCGAGGAACTCGATCTCGCGGTCGAGCGCCATGCCACCTCGAAGCTCGCCGACGAGGCATTGATCCGCATCACCACGCTCGGCTTCCGCGGCGAGGCGCTGCCGTCGATCGGGGCGGTGGCCCGGCTCAGGATCGTGTCGCGTCCGCAGGGTGGACCCAATGCCCATGAGATCTGCGTCGAAGCCGGCGTCAAGGACCAGGTGCGGCCGGCGGCGCGCCGGCGCGGCAGCGAGGTCGAGGTGCGCGACCTGTTCCATGCGGTGCCGGCCCGCCTCAAATTCCTGAAGGCGGAGCGCAGCGAAACGGCGGAGGCCGCCGATGTGGTGCGGCGGCTTGCCATGGCGCATCCGGAAGCGGCCTTCACCTTCACAGCCGCCGGCGGGCAGCTCGTCGATCTTGCGCAGCAGTCGATGGCGCAGCGGATCGGCGAGATCATGGGCCGCGAGTTCATGGCGAGCGCAGTGACATTGGACGAGGAACGCGAGGGCTTGCGGCTCACCGGCCATGCCGGCCTGCCGACCTATCATCGGCCGCAGGCGTCGCATCTCTATCTGTTCGTCAATGGCCGGCCGGTGCGCGACCGGCTGATGGCGGGGGCGGTGCGGGGGGCCTATGCCGATCTCATGATGCGCGGCCGCTACCCGGCAGCTGCGTTGTTCATCAGCTGTCCGCCGGAGATGGTCGACGTCAATGTGCATCCGGCCAAGGCCGAGGTCCGCTTCCGCGATGCCGGACTCGTCCGTTCACTGATCATCGGGTCGATAAGGCGGGCGATCGTCGCGGCGGGACCGCGCAGCACGGCGCGGCTCACGGTGGGAACGCTCGGCGCGATGCGGCCGATGGTGATGGCGGCAGGCGAGGCGCGGCGTGGCGCGGCGCTTCTGGCTTCGGCGCCGCTCGTCGGCGTTGCCGAAGAGCCGGAGCCGTTCTTAGGCTTCGGCGAGCCGGCGGCGGATCACGCTTCGCGTCTCGCGCCACCCGAGGACTCCTTTGTCGATCGGCCGCTCGGCGCCGCCCGGGCGCAGCTGCACGACACCTATATCCTCGCCCAGACCCGCGGCGGGATGGTGATCGTCGATGCTCATGCGGCGCATGAGCGGCTGACGCTCGAGAAGCTGAAGGCGGAGCACGCCGCCCGGGGCATTGTCCGCCAGCCCTTGCTCGTGCCCGAGGTGGTGGACCTCGATCCATTTGCCGCCGAGTGCCTGGCAGGCGATGCCGCGCTGGTGGCCGAGGCCGGGCTGGTGCTCGAGCGCTTCGGCCCTGGCGCGGTGATCGTGCGCGAGGTTCCGGCCGTGCTTGCCGGCCGCGGCATTGCCGACCTCGTCAAGGATCTCGCGAGCGACAGCATGGCGGGCGAGCAGGGGCGGGCGCTTGCCGAGCGGCTCGATCGCGTCTTCGCCACCGTCGCCTGCCATGGCTCGGTGCGCGCTGGGCGGCGCCTGCATATCGCCGAGATGGACGCGCTGCTGCGCGAAATGGAGAGCACGCCGAACAGCGGCCAGTGCAATCACGGGCGGCCGACCTTCGTCGAGCTGAAGCTTGGCGATCTGGATAGGTTGTTTGGCCGGAAGTAGGCAGCAGGCAAGGCACGCCCTTTGCCTTTTGCCTCACTTCGTCCCTTGACACCGCGCGCTGTTCACGGTATGTTCCGTCACGCTCCCGGAATGGGGTCAGGAACCTCCCGCCGCTCAGAAGCGCCGTTTCTTCCGAATTTCAAGATCCCCAACGCCATCACAACCATGGGCGAGGACTCATGGGCACCAGCCTCTGGACCGAGGTCGGGGCGGCGACGGCCGACAAGCCGCTATGGCTCGCCGCGCTGATCACCGTCGCGGCCATGCTCATCCACAAGGGCCCGGACTACCTCAAGGTCATCCTCGAGCATCGCCGCTTCGCGGGCCGGGCCGACGACGAACAGCAAAGGAACCGCATCATGATCGAGCAAGCCATCGCCGACGCCCTGGCGCGCCGCGCGCCGCCGCGCCGCCGGAGGCGACCATGACCGCCGTCGTCATCATCGCGACGCTGGTGCTGCTGGCGCTGAAGCGTGCCGCCGCGACCAGCCGGGCCAGGGCGGAGACCCGCGCCGCCCAGGCGCTGTTCCTCACGCGGCTCCACGCCGATGTCGAAAGGCTGATCCTATGGCAGTGACCCCCAAGAAACGCGTCAGCATCCGCAGCCGGCTCACGGCGATAAGGCGCACCCGTCAGATGGTCTCCGACCAGATCGACATCATCGATCGCGGCGCACCCGACCGGGAAGCGCCGCCGGGCGAGATGGTCGCGGCGGCGCTCACCTCGCTGGTCAAGCTGCTCGAATCGCTGCAGCGGCTGGAGCGCTGCCACCGCAATGAACGCGCCCAGCGGACGATGGAACGGAAAGAGCGTCTCGATGACCACGGACTGCGTGACGAGCTTGCGCGACGCATTGATGCGCTCTGCACGGCAAGGGATGCTGGCGTCGGACCTCAAGCAGCTGAGCCGCAGCGAGCTCGAGCGGATCAGCGATGACTGGCCGACCTCGGCGCGCGACGACCAGCTGCCGCCGCAGGTGTGGCGCGATGCCGACGAGCGGCAGCGCCGCTGGCATCTGTGGCTCATCATGGGCGGCCGCGGCTCGGGCAAGACGCGGGCCGGCGCCGAATGGGTGCGCTACCAGCTGCGCGGCCAGCCGCCGCTGGCGCACCAGCCGGCGCGGCGCATCGCGCTGATCGGCCCGACCTATCACGAGGCGGCTTCGGTGATGGTCGAGGGCGTGTCGGGCATGCTGGCGGTGATGGGCAAAGCGCGGCCCAATTTCAACAAGGCGGCGCGCCAGCTCACCTTCTGGAACGGCGCGGTGGCGCAGCTCTATTCGGGCGAGGATCCGGAGGAGCTGCGCGGGCCGCAATTCGACGCCGCTTGGTGCGACGAGCTCGCCAAATGGCGCTATCCCGACGAGACGATCGACATGTTGCAATTCGGCCTGCGCCTCGGCAGCGATCCGCGGCTGGTGGTGACGACGACGCCGCGGCCGATCCCGGCGATCAAGCGGCTGATCGCGGCGCCCGACACGGCGGTGAGCGGCGCGCCGACCCGGTCGAATGCGGGGCATCTCGCCAAGGCGTTCATCGCCCGGATCGAGGAGAAGTACAAGGGCACCCGGCTCGGGCGCCAGGAGCTCGAGGGGGCGCTGATCGACGACCTGCCGGACGCGTTGTTCGATCGTACACTGATCGAACGCCTCCGGGTGACGAGCGCGCCGGCGCTGGCACGGATCGTCGTCGCGGTGGACCCGCCGGCGCGGGCCGGGTCGAAATCGGCGGCCTGCGGCATCGTCGCGGCAGGCATCGACGATGCCGGTGCGGCCTATGTGCTGGCCGACCACACGATCGCCGCGGCAAGCCCGGCACGATGGGCGGCGCGGGCGGTCGGGCTCTATCACAATCTCGCCGCCGACCGGCTGGTCGCCGAGATCAATCAGGGCGGCGACATGGTGGAGAGCGTCATCCGCCAGATCGACTCGACGGTTGCCTATCGCGGGCTCACGGCAAGGCGCGGCAAGCATCTCAGGGCCGAGCCGGTGGCGGCGCTCTACGAGCAGGAGCGGGTCAGGCATGTCGGCCAATTCCCCGAGCTCGAGGACGAAATGTGCACGCTCACCCCCGGACCGCTCACCGGCAAAAGCCCCGACCGGGTCGACGCCCTGGTGTGGGCGCTGACCGAGCTGGTGCTCCGGCCGATGGGCCGGCCGAGGGTGAGGTGAGGGGAGCAGTAGGCAGGTAGGCAGTAGGCGGTAGGCAGTGGGAAGTAGGCAAGGACCCCTTAGCTGATTTTGGGGGGTATGCGAATCGCTGGTGCAATGATCCAGTTGTCCTTGAGGCCGGACATGAGAGTGATCGCCATGCCTTGGATGCCATTAGCAGCGCAGTAGGAAAGCGCATATATTATCACGATTCCGGTAATGAGCCGGAGGTGCGTGATAGGTGACGTATCGTGAATGAAACTAAGATGAAGTACGATAAGGAAAAATTGAAAAGGCTTGTCCATTACATCGCCTGGAAGGCGGGCAAGCGGGATTGGTTTGGCGCTGTAAAACTCAACAAGGTTTTATGGTTCGCCGACGCGCGTCAGTTTGTGCTCACCGGAAAGCCGATCACCGGGGCGGTTTACACC
>JBKOZY010000084.1:0-4426 GCA_046726135.1 Pseudomonadota bacterium
TGCCGGTGATCTTCCTCACCTCGAAGGACGACGAGATCGACGAGCTGTTCGGCTTCAAGATGGGGGCCGACGACTTCATCAGGAAGCCGTTCTCCCAGCGCCTGCTGGTCGAGCGGGTGAAGGCGGTGCTCCGGCGTGCGCAGCAGCGCGACGGCTCGGTGACCGCTCCCGAGCCCTCGCGGGCGATCGAGCGCGGCAAGCTGGTGATGGATCCCGACCGCCATTCCTGCACCTGGGACGCCCAGGCCGTGACCCTGACGGTGACCGAATTCCTGATCTTGCAGTCGCTTGCCCAACGACCTGGCATCGTCAAGAGCCGCGACGCCCTGATGGACGCCGCCTATGACGATCAGGTTTATGTCGACGACCGCACGATCGACAGCCACATCAAGCGGCTCCGCAAGAAGTTCAAGGTGGTCGACGACAGTTTCGATGCCATCGAGACGCTGTATGGCGTTGGCTATCGCTTCAAGGAGGCTTGAGAAGTCCGGGCCGAGGACGTCGGGGTTGCTTCATCGGGCTCGGGGAGGATTTGACTCGCCGCCATGGTGGCCATCGAAACGAGAGATCGGGTCGAGGTCGACGACTTTGCTTCGTCGGCCGATGCGGCGCGCGACGAGCCGAGCTTCTCGCTGCACGATCTGGCGCCGGCTCACCTCACCAGCCGCATCATCCTGTTCAATTTCGTCGGCCTCGTCATCCTCGTCGCGGGCATTCTCTATTTCAGCCAGTCGCGCGAAAGCCTGATCTCGGCCCGCGTCCAGAGCTTGATGACCCAGGGCCATATCATGGCCGCCGCCATCGCCTCCTCCGCCACCGTCGACACCGGCGAGATCGTCATCGATCCCGACAAGCTGCTGGAGCCGAGCGAGGAAGTGGGCGATGTCGATGTTCGCAATCTCGACTTCCTGATCAATCCCGAGCGCGCCGGCCCGGTGCTGCGCCGGCTGGTCTCCTCGACCGACCGGTCCTCGGCCGCAATCCGCGCCCGCATCTTCGACCGCGAGGGTCTGCTCGTCGTCGACAGCCGCTATCTCTATGGTCGCGGCGATGTGCTGCGCGTCGAGCTGCCGCCGATCGCCAAGGAAAGCAAAGGCGTGCTGACCACCGCCTGGAACGCGATCAACGACTGGCTTTTCACCAACGACTACCCCGTTCAGAAGGAATATGGGCTCGACAACGGCAAGGACTTCCCGGAGGTCACCGCCGCCTTGAACGGCGCCTCGGTGTCGGTCGTCCGGGTCAATGATGAGAAGGAGATCGTCGTCTCGGTTGCCGTGCCCATCCAGCGCTTCCGCGCTGTCCTCGGCACCCTCGTGCTGTCGACCCGCGGCGGCGAGATCGATGAGGTCCTGCGCAACGAGCGGCGCATCGTGTTCTTCACCTTCCTCTTCGCCGCCCTTGTGACAAGCCTGCTCGCCATGTCGCTTGCCGGTCATATCGCCGAGCCCATCCGGCTCCTGGCGCGGGCCGCCGAGCGGGTTCGCAAGGGGGTCAACAACCGCGTCGAGATCCCCGATTTCACCCAGCGTCGCGACGAGATCGGCCATCTCTCCGGCGCGCTGCGCGACATGACCAACGCCCTTTACCGCAGGATCGACGCCATCGAGGCCTTTGCCGCCGATGTCAGTCATGAGCTCAAGAACCCGCTGACCTCGCTGCGCAGCGCCGTCGAGACCCTGCAATATGCCCGCACCGACGATCAGCGCGCCCGCCTCAACACCATCGTCAAGGACGACGTGCGGCGGCTCGACCGGCTGATCACCGACATTGCCGATGCCTCGCGCCTCGATGCCGAGCTCGCCCGCGCCCAGGCCAAATCGGTCGACCTGGAGCAGCTCCTCCGCACCCTGGTCGACTTCGCCAATGAGACCAAGAAGGACAGTGCTCCGCACATCCGCCTCGAGGTGGTGCGGCCGCCCTTTGGTCTCGACGAGCCCTTCACCATTGTCGGCCATGACAATCGGCTTGGTCAGGTGGTGCGCAATCTGGTGGACAATGCCGTGTCCTTCTCGCCGCAAGGTTCGACCGTCACGGTGCGGTTGCGGCGGCTGGCACGGCAGGTCGAGTTCCGGGTCGACGACGAGGGTCCCGGCATCAATCCCGACCAGATGGCACGCATCTTCGACCGCTTCTATACCGATCGCCCGCCCGGTTACTTCGGCAAGAATTCAGGTCTCGGCCTGTCAATCTCGCGCCAGATCGTCGAGGCGCATGGCGGCAAGATCACCGCTGCCAACCGGCATGCTGCCGCCGGCGGTTCCGACCCGCCGCCGGTGCTCGGCGCCCGGTTCACCGTGCGGCTTCCCGCCATCGAAGGCGATCGCACCACCGAGGGCTGAGCGTTGGCGACGGCAAGCGAGACCCTGCACGCGACCTGCCTCTCCGTGCAGGGACGGGGGATTTTGCTTTGCGGCCCCTCGGGTTGCGGCAAATCCGACCTCGCCTTGCGCCTGTTCACCACCCTCGACGCGCGGCTCGTCGCCGACGACCAGGTGACGGTGGAGCGCCGCGGCAGCATGCTGGTGGGCCTCGCCCCGGCGAACCTGCGCGGCCTGTTCGAGGTTCGTGGCCTCGGCATCGTCCGGATGGACTATGAGCATGAGGCCGGCCTCGCCATGCTGTTCCGACTGAAGCCTCAGGCCACGATCGAGCGGATGCCGGAGCAGCCCGTGCGTCAATTCAGCATTCTTGGAATCTCCATAGCCGAGACCGATCTAGACCCGGCAGCGAGCTCTGCTCCGCAGCGGCTCCTCATGGCGATGGACGTGGCCTTCAACCCCTTGCGGCTGCAGGCCCCTGACTGAATTGCCGGGAAGCTTGGCAGGGGATAGGTTGACGCGCCCAGTTGCGCTCGCCCGCCCGCTTGGACAATATGGCGCACCTTTGGGGACGCTGCCTGGGGACGTATTCTCAGCACGGAGTTGGACTGATGATTGGTATCGTGCTCGTGACGCATGGGCGTCTGGCCGACGAGCTGAGATCCGCCTTGGAGCACGTGGTCGGCGCCCAGAACCAGATTGAGGCAATCGCCATCGGCCCCGACGATGACATCGCCCAACGCCGCGAGCAGATCATCCAATCGGTCCAGCAGGTCGACAGCGGCGAGGGTGTGGTCGTGTTGACCGACATGTTCGGCGGCACCCCGTCCAACCTGGCCATCTCGGTCATGGAACGCGGGCGGATCGAGGTTCTCGCCGGCGTCAATCTCCCCATGCTGGTCAAGCTGGCCAGCATCCGCCGCGACGCCAGCCTCGACACGGCAGTTCAGGCAGCGCAGGATGCCGGCCGAAAATACATCAACGTCGCGAGCCGACTCCTCTCGAAATAGGCTGTGAGGTCAATGTCGAGCCCTGAGCCCGGCAAGGTGATTCGGTGTAAGCTCACCATCGTCAACAGCCGCGGGTTGCATGCCAGGGCGTCCGCCAAATTCGTCAAATGCGCCGACAGCTTCAACGCCGCCATCACCGTCAGCCGCGATGGCCAGTCGGCGCCGGGCACCTCGATCATGGGTCTGATGATGTTGGCAGCTGGCGAAGGTTCGACCATTCTGGTCGAGGTGACCGGGCCCGACGCGGAAAGCGCGCTGGCCGCCATCTCCGACCTGGTCGCCTCGGGCTTCGGAGAGCATGACTAGTGCATGATGTGGCGAGACCGAACCACATCATGCTCTAACGGAGGACGGGGTGTTGCATTCCGAAGTGGCGTGGCTGTCGCGGGAGAAATCGCAGCTTCCCGGCATCCTCCTCAAGATCGCCTCGACCCTCGCCTTCACCTGTATGATTGCTTGCCTCAAGGCGGTGGCCGACGACGTTCCGAGCGGTCAGCAGGTGTTCTTCCGCTCGGCCTTCGCGCTCGTCCCCATCGCCATCATGGTGATGATGAGGAAGGGACAGCGCCTGCGACGCGTCTTCGTCACCTCCAATTTCATCAGCCATTTGTGGCGCGGCGGGGTTGGCGCCCTGTCGATGATCGCCTGGTTCTTCGCCATCGCCCGCCTCGATCTTCCGGCGGCCATGGCCATTGGCTTCCTGTCGCCGCTTCTCGTGATCCTGCTCGCCGGCATCGTCCTTGGCGAAGAGTTGACAGCAACGCGCATCATCGCCGTGCTGCTGGGCTTCGTGGGAATCCTGTTCATCCTGTGGCCGCAGCTTAAGCTCATCGAGCATCTGCCGCTGGAGGCGCCGAGGCTCACCGGCGCGGCCGCCGCTCTCGCTTCGGCCTTCTTCGCCGCCTCCGCCATGATCCTGGTGCGCCGGTTGATCAAGCATGAGCCGACCACCACCATCGTGGTCTGGTTCTCGATCAACTCCTCCCTGATCGGCCTCGTCACCCTGCCGTTCGGCTGGGTATGGCCGAGTGGCACCGAACTCGGCCTGCTCGTGCTCTCGGGCCTGTTCGGTGGCGTCGGCCAGCTGTTGCTGAC
>JBKOZY010000085.1:0-3644 GCA_046726135.1 Pseudomonadota bacterium
GCCCGGGACCGATCGGTGCGGAGAGGCGCGGAACCGTCCAGGACGGCTCCGCGCTCATTGTCCCGCGGTTCCGCATCCGGCGAGACCGGCATCCGCGGCTTGCCTGGCGCAGCGAGCGCAAGGGGCACGCGGCGGACAGGAAGAGCGTGCTAGCGACAGGCTCCGAATGTCGGCAACGGATCGCCGCAAAGCCGTCAGAAAATTGCACGCTGTCCCACCGGGCTTCACGAGGAAACCATGCTTGCGGCCGATGCTGCCGCCCCGCTTCGGCGCTGTCTGCCTTGCTATCGCCCTTTTCCACAGGACACGCACAAGTCCTTACGCCCGCTCAAAAATCCTTGCACAGGCGGAGCGCGTCATAGATCCCGGCATGGATGTTGCGGGCCGCCACGGCATCGCCGATCCGGAAGAGCTGGAAGGCGCCTTGCGGATTGGTCGCAAGGCTCTGCGGCCGGCCGGCGATGAGCGCGTCATAGTCGACTTCGCCGCGGTTGACCGACTGCTCCTTGAGCTCGAAATAGAGGTCGCTGAGCGGCAGTGTCGCCGCCTCGACCACCACCTGGTCGACCACCCGCGCGCCGCATTGCGTCTCGGTATAGGGCGACCACAAGGTGGCGGCGATCCGGTTGCCCACCCGGGTGAGCGCCGTCACCCGCATCATCGTCGTGATCCGAACATTGGCGCCGTGCAGCTTCTGCATATAAGGCACGAGATTGAGGCCGCCCATCTCGGGCGCGAAGAAGCGCTCGGGCGTCACCAGCTCGAGCTCGGCGCCCCGGTCGACCAGCGCCTCGGCGGCGGCCATGCCGGGATGCGCGCCATTGTCGTCATAGAGCAGCACCTGCTCGGCCGGCTTGACATCGCCGGCCAGAATCTCCCAGCTCGACACCGCCAGCTCGCCGCCGCTGTCGATCGGTGGCGGGGCAGGGAGCCCGCCGGTGGCGATGACGACCACATCGGGGGCTTCGGCGAGGACCATGTCGCGATCGGCGAAGCTGTTGAAGTGGATCGCGACCCCGAGCCGCTCGAGCTCGGCCAGCCGCCAGTCGACGATGCCGATGAGCTCGGCCCGCCGCGCCACCCGGGTTGCCAGGCGCACCTGGCCACCGGCTTCCGGCGCCGCTTCATGCACGATCACCTCATGGCCGCGCTCGGCTGACACCCGGGCGGCCTCGAGCCCGGCCGGGCCGGCGCCGATCACCATGACGCGGCGGCGCGCACCGGTGCTGCGCGCCACGACATGCGGCATGGTAGCCTCGCGGCCGGTTGCCGGATTGTGGATGCACAGCGCGTCATTGCCCTCATAGATCCGGTCGAGGCAGTAGGTGGCGCCGACACAGGGCCGGATGCGGGCCTCCTCGCCGCGCGCCACCTTGGCGCCGATATGGGGGTCGGCGATATGGGCCCGCGTCATGCCGACCATGTCGAGCTTGCCTTCGGCGATGGCATGGCGGGCGGTCGCCACATCATTGATGCGGGCGGCGTGGAACACCGGAAAGCGGGTCGCCGCCCTGATATCGCCGGCGAAATCGAGATGCGGTGCCGAGCGCATGCCGGTGACAGGGATCACCCGCGACAGCGGCCCGTCATGCTCGATATGGCCGCGGATGATGTTGAGGAAGTCGATCTTGCCGGTAGCCACGAGGCGCCGGCAGATCTCCAAGCCCTCCTCGCGGGAGAGGCCCTTCTCCCAATCCTCGTCCGCCACCAGCCGGGCGCCGACGATGAAGTCGGGGCCGACGGCGTCGCGCACCGCATCGATGACCATGAGCGAGAAGCGCAAGCGGTTGTCGAGCGAACCGTTATAGTCGTCGGAGCGGTGATTGGTGGCGGGCGACCAGAACTGGTCCAGAAGATGGCCGTAGCATTCGAGCTCGAAGCCATCGAGGCCGGCCTCCTTCATGCGCTCCGCTGCGGCGGCATAGTCCTTGACCACCCGCGCAATGTCCCAGTCCTCCATCTCCTTGGGGAGCGAGCGATGGGCCGGCTCGCGCACCGGCGAGGGGGCGAGCACCGGCAGCCAGTCGGCCTTGTTCCAATTGGTGCGCCGGCCGAGATGGGTGAGCTGGATCATCACCGCCGCGCCCTGGGCGTGGCATTCGTCGGTGAGCCGCCTGAGCAGCGGCACGATCTCGTCGCGATAGGCGTGGAGATTGCCGAAGGCCGGTGCCGAGTCGCGCGCCACGATGGCCGAGCCCGCCGTCATGGTGAGCGCGATGCCGCCCTTCGCCTTCTCGACATGATAGAGCCGGTAGCGATCGCCCGGCAGTCCGTGCTCGGCATAATTCGGCTCATGCGCCGTCGACATGAGCCGGTTCTTCAGCGTCAGATGCTTCAGGCGAAAGGGCTGGAGGAGGGGATCATTAGCCCGGTGAATGGTCGTCATGAGGCGACTTTGCCTGCATGCGACGGGTCCCGCAATGATGCGAATGGCGCTGCAACCGGCGCGCTGCTAGCCTTCATGCGATTCGTGCAGAAGGAGGAGGGTGCGTGGATGATCCGGTTTGACAGGTCTCACGCGAAACAGCCGGTTGAAACGCCGGCCGAGCCAAAGCAAGGGTCTCGGTCAACGTCATCCGAGGAGGAGTCCTTCAGCGACGCGATTTCTGATCTGCCGAAGCACGGGGAGGTCGATCCACGAAGAATGGAGGCGAAATTCAACTCCAGCGTGGACCATCCCCGTCCCACCGGGCTGAGGCATGTGTCTAATAAATGCAACTTGTTATAGTTATAAGCAATCCCGTATACTACCTGGAGAAGAGCGGCTGCAAGCCGCCAGCGGTGGTGTGCGGGGGGCGTGATGAGTCGAATATCGGGCAATTTTCAATCAACACAAAACATCCAGCAGCCGGAGACTGACGGTGGGACGCCGGGCCGCGTGATCGCCGGCGAGCCGACACAGTTCGGCAATATCCCGATTCCGATCGCGATTATTCCCTTTGGACCGACCGTCGATGCGCTGGCGCCGCATCATGAAGCAGAGCCGCCGCCCATGCTGACGATCGGCAACCCGACCATCGGCCCGACCCGGTCGACCTTCACGACCACCACAACCACAACCACGGCGACGACCGCCAGCACCAGTTCCCAAAATGTCGAGCGGGTCAGATCGAAGCCGATCCGGAGGATGAACCGAGGATTGAGCGAGCATCGGATGCGCGACCGGCTTGCCTATAGCGAGCAGACAGCGCGCAAGGAGCCCCCGCGATCGCCGTCACCCATGGGACGATCGGCGCCGCTCCTTCAGGACTCGGGCAGCGGCAGCGGCAGCGCGAGCCAGTCGGCTGACGAAGCACCGAAACCGATTCCGGCCTTTCTGCAAAAGGGGACCCTGACCAAGGAAAAGAGCGCGAGCAGACTGAAGCGTCAGCCGAGCCAGCATCGGCTGCAGCGTCAATTGGCGAGGACTGAGGACATCCCGCGGTCGACGCGCGCCGAGCACAGCCCGCCACCCATGGTGAGTTCGGCCCCTGATGCACCCATCCAAAAGGGTGATGCCGATCCGCCGAAGGAATGGAAGAAGGCTTGGCGAAAGCAAGTCAAAACGATCATGAAATTGAGTTGGTGCCAGAAAGCTTTATCGATGGTTGATACCAAAACGGCGACGTTTCCGGATCTTGCCACGACTCTCAAGACCTCAAGGC
>JBKOZY010000086.1:0-2954 GCA_046726135.1 Pseudomonadota bacterium
CCCTACACCCGATTGTACGCAACGCGATTGGTCAAAGCAGGGAAGAAAATGCTCATTCCTTGAGCTGGTTAGAAAGGTTGGGATAGAGCCGTCGGGACGAACAGCTACTGAGCGAGTTGGCGCGATGGGTTGCCGGGACAAGCCCGGCAATGACAAAGTAACGTGGTTAGCGGCAGCGGCGGAGGCAAACATATGGAACCAAGGGAGCGGGTGGAGATCGCACTGCTGGCGCCATTGCGGGCGCCGGTCGTAGCGGCGCTCGAAGAAAAATTCACCGTGCATCGCGTGCTCGAGACGCCCGATCCCATGGCGGCGTTGCGCGCGCTTGGATCCCGCATCCGCGGCGCCGCCACGCATGGGATGGCCGGCATATCCAGGGCGCAGCTCGATGCGTTGCCGAAGCTTGAAATCTGCGCGATCCACGGCGTCGGCCTCGAGACGAGCGACGTTAAGGCCTGCCGCGAGCGAGGCATCGCGCTCACCATCACGCCGGTGCTCTACGAAGATGTCGCCGATCTCGCGATGGCGCTCGCCCTTGCCGCCGCAAGGCGCATTGCCGAGGGCGACCGGTTCGTGCGCGCGGGCAAATGGGGCCGGGAGCGCCTGAGCCTCGGGCGCAAGTTCACTGGCAAGCGTGCGGGCATCGTCGGCTTGGGCCGCATCGGCAGCGAGGTGGCGCTGAGGCTTCAAGGCTTCAAGATGCAGATCGCGTACTCCGATCCTGTGCCGCGCAGCGTGCCCTACCGGCGCTATCCCGACGCCGTCGCGCTGGCTGAGAACTCGGACATCCTTTTTCTCTGCGCCGCCGGCGCTCCCAAGGGAGCGGCAGCGCCGATCATCGGGCGCGAAGTTATCGATGCGCTCGGGCCTTCAGGTACCTTCGTCAACATTTCGCGCGGCTGGTTGGTCGACGAGGCGGCGCTTGTGGCAGCACTCGCCGAAGGCCGGCTCGGCGCGGCGGGCCTCGATGTGTTCGATGACGAGCCCAATGTGCCCGCCGCCCTGCTCGCGCTCGACAATGTGGTGCTGACGCCGCATATCGCAAGTTCGAGCGAGGAGGCGATGAGCGCGATGGGCCAATGCGTGGTCGCCAATCTCGTGTCGTGGTTCGAGGGCAAGGGGGCGCTGACGCCGGTTGAGTGGCGAATGGCGAATGGCGATTAGCGAATGGCGGGCTCGACCGCCACCCTACTCCTTACTTCCTACTTCCTACTCCCTACTCCCTACTCGCTATTCGCTACTCCCTATTCGCCAGTTCAAGGCGCATCAGCGGGCGGCGGGGCGAGCGGCGGGCGATTTCCTCAAAGCCCAGATCGCGGAACACCGAGGCGATCCCCACGAAGCCGTCGCCCCACATCAAGGGCCGGTCGGCTTCGATCGGGCAGGCATCGACGGCTCGGGCGCGCTTCTTCTTCGCATAGGCGATGGCGGCCTTAGCCAGGATTTTCATGAGGCCCTGCTTGCGATGGCCGGTCCTCACATAGAAGCAGGTGATGGCATAGAGGCCATCGTCCGGCTCATCTTCGAGCTTCGAAGCCTTGGTGGTGTTGAAGCGCAGGACATCGCGGCGGGGACCGATCGCGACCCAGGCGATGGCCTTCCCCTCCTCATAGGCAAGGAGGCCCGGCACCGCATCGGACTTGACGAGCTTGCGGAAGGCGCGCTTGCGCCCGTCCTTCTCCATCGCCGCGAATTCGGCGCGCGAGACGCGCGGCCACATGCACCAGCAGCCGGAATTCGCGCCCTTGTCCTTGCCGAACAGATCTTCGAGATCGGCCCAGCGATCGGCGGTCAGGGGATGGAAGGTCAGCCGCATCGGGCGAATAGACCGCAGTTCGCATGCGTTGTCATCCTCGGTTGCGAGGGACAAATATTGTGCACGATGCCCGAAAAATAGGCAGGCATCCGATATGCGGATAGGCTAACAACTTGAGTCTCAAGCATAATCCACGCTGGCACAAGCCCTGCAAACATCGCGGGCAAAACCTCGGAGGCGGGCCCAATGAAAAAGATCGAAGCCATCATCAAGCCGTTCAAGCTCGACGAGGTGAAAGAGGCGCTCCAGGAGGTTGGTCTCCAGGGCATCACGGTGACCGAGGCGAAGGGTTTCGGCCGCCAGAAGGGCCATACCGAGCTTTATCGGGGGGCTGAATATGTCGTCGATTTCCTGCCCAAGGTGAAGATCGAGATCGTGCTTGCCGACGAACTCGCCGAAAAGGCGATCGAGGCGATCCAGAACGCCGCGCGCACCGGGCGCATCGGCGATGGCAAGATCTTCGTCTCGACGATCGAGCAAGCAATCCGCATCCGCACCGGCGAGACCGGCACCGACGCTTTGTGATCCCGAAAATCACAGCCATTAGAACCGCATCTAACAGAGGGACTTAAGCAGCTATGACTAAACCAAAAGACGCCGAAGCCGTGCTCAAGCTCATGAAGGACAAGGAGGTGAAGTATGTCGACCTCCGCTTCACCGATCCGCGCGGCAAGATGCAGCATGTGAGCTTCGATGTTTCGCAGGTGAACGAAGACGCATTCGCCGAAGGGTTGATGTTCGACGGCTCATCGATCGCCGGGTGGAAGGCGATCAACGAGTCGGACATGGTGCTGATGCCCGATCCCGCTTCCGCTCATATGGATCCCTTCTACGCGCAGACGACGATGGCGATCTTCTGCGACATCCTCGAGCCGACGACGGGGGAAGGCTATGCCCGCGATCCCCGGATGACGGCCAAGAAGGCCGAAGCCTATCTCAAGCAGGCCAAGATCGGCGATACCGTGTTCGTCGGACCCGAGGCCGAGTTCTTCATCTTCGACGACATCAAATTCGCAACCTCGCCCTACAATACCGGATTCAAGATCGACTCGATCGAACTTCCAACCAACACCGACACCGACTACGAGGCCGGCAATCTCGGCCATCGCATGCGCACCAAGGGCGGCTATTTCCCGGT